>JBDLIJ010000094.1:0-11469 GCA_039714935.1 Bacteroidota bacterium
GTTGAGTTGGTTGAGTTGGTTGAGTTGGTTGAGTTGGTAGAATTGGTAAATATGTTAGAATTGTAATGTGATGATTTTAGAGGAGTAGCCTCTTTTCATCGCCGGGAAATCTGTTTTCAGGAATATCCTGTTTCCCTTTTGGGTATATTTTGCTCCGCTAACAGATTTTGGTGAACCCATATCGCTGATCACCTCCAGTTCATATTGCATGCCTGCTGCCCCTTCCGCCTTAATTATATAGGTATTATCATTCCAATACGTATCGATAATTCGAATGCCGGATGATTCCTCATTTGCCAATGGAAAACATTCAGGTGTAATAAGGGATATGCCACCATTATGTTTTACTATAATTTCTGTGTCTCCTGTCGACTCATGATATATCTTTAACCTGACACCTCCACCGGGTGTACAGGCATTCACAGCCTGAGACTTTCCATTAATGATGATTTCAGAGATTTGTGTCCCCTCGGGAAACAGCGGTTGGAAATCAATTACCAGCCCGGCAGTTTGTCCTTCAAAGGTGTAGGTTGTCAGCTTCTCCTGACGAAGCATTTTCCAGTTTATGTACCTGTTTGCAAGCCTGATATTTTTCACCTTAATGCTATCCCACTCATATGGGATTGATGGATAAATGTGCAGTTTATTCCTACTGGCATCAGGTTCCAGGCCCAGCAAGCCTTCAATGACTGGTTGTAGCACCATCGTCTGCGACCAGCATTGATGCGGACAAACACCTGAGGGGGTATATTTCTGTCCGTTCAGCACTTCTTCAACATAAGCAAGTGAAAAGCTTTTATACACATTGAGGTTGTTCATAATATGGCCAAATCCTTGCAGGGGGCGGTTTAACTTGTATTCGGCCAGTGCTACCCAGCCGGTAAACAGCGGCCATACACTGCCCGAATGATACCCCCTGGGGTGATAATGCGGGCCGGATTGCCTGGCAATACGTACACCCCAATCAGCAGTGAAATCATTTGAAGCAAAAGCCTGAAGCATTGTTTCCAATTTAATATCAGGAATCTGTTCAAAGTACATTGGGATTGAAGGAAGGATAGATTCTTCCTTGTGATATGAGCCATCCTGAAATATTCCCTGATACATAAACCCGTTTTCAGGATTGAAAAAGTCATAGCTGATTTTATTAACTACCTTTCTGCTATTCAGATAATATTCGGATTTATCATATTCCAATTCCATGCTGCCTGCCAGGCTGGCTGCATTCGACAGAGCCTCGGCCCAGCATGATGCCAGGTATAATGATGTGTGTGAGCCGAATAAATGCCCACCTTCAACCCATCCATGTCCTACATTGGTATTTTCGATGAGTCCGTCGCCGTCTGTGTCTGTCGATTCGCAGTACTGAATTGCTTTTTCAATGGCCGGCCAGATGCTTTGAATATAGCTTATATCACCGCTGTGTTTCAGGTAGCGGCCAGCCAGGATAATAAATAGTGGTGTTGCGTCTGAGGCATCATAATGTACGAAGCCGGAGGTGCTAAGCTCATGAAAGATCTTTCCTGATAGATCCTGGTATTTGACAAACATATCAAGCACCTTCCTTACCCCCTCAAAATCACCGTAATCCAGTATTGCAAAAGCACTCCAGACGGCATCTCTCCCAAAATACCATGCATATCCCGGCCGTCCGTTGATCTTATGTCCGCCATCCCAGCCCCGGTCTGTGCCGTTGTATCCGGCAACAAGGGAAGTGCCAAGGCCTGGTGTCTCCACAAAAAAGCGCTCAGTGGCGGCCAGGGCCCAGGCATATCCACTGTTGAAATTCTCATCCGGTGTAATTATGCTGAGCATCCTTTCACTGAGAGCTGCATAGTGCTTGATTGAGTTGGCGTATATGCCTGCCGGATCACGCATAGCCTCTGTATAGGCCCTGAGGATATCTTTTCTGCTATCATTACCTGCGGCAAAAATGATATCAAGCTCACCCTCTTCTCCCAGTTCAAAGAGCTGTCCGGCACTTACTTCAAATAGCGTGTCTTCCTGCTCATTGTATTCTCCCGTCACGATTTCACCATCAGGAAATGAGGGCTCGATCCTGTTGGTGGGGCCTGAATATCTTGAAACCGGAATTTTATTTGCTCCGATGAGTGTAAGCAGTGAAGCATCAGGGGCATTAAATTCTATGGCATTTAAACCGGGATCATAACCATATTTGAGTGTTTTTAGCACCTGGCCTGAATATGGCCACATCAGCCGCATATTGCTTTTATACTGTATGGCCAGTTTTGCCTCAGGACCCTCGTATTCATAGTGTATCACCCCAACGGCTTTGTCAGGAGAAACAGCTATGATCTCTTTCAGCGTGAATTTCCCTTCTACCCGGTATGTGCGCATCACATACTCCGGTGCAAGCTCAATCGTTGGATTAATGGAGTTCAGTGGGAGTATTGAATCATTGTTAAAGTATATGCTCGCCTTATAATCCCGAAAAGCCATAAAGGGATGTGCCCATACTTCAAAAATCCCTCCCTTTTCGTATGCCGTAAGCAGCAAACGTCGGCCGGCTGCTTCACAATACTCATTTTTTGCCTCCGCTCTGCTTAAAGCGATGCTTGATTTCTTTAGCTTCCATTTTTTTGGTGATGGGGGAATGATCTGCCTTAACAGGACAAAATCCAGCGGTGCAATCTTCGGCTTCCCATAACTCCAGTAGTGTTCATCTGACGTCTCCCGCTCCCCCGTGAGATAGGAAAAAACATTATCGTAAAACACATCGTAATGTGCACGGTTCAGGTTTGGTGTAAAAAGATTAAAATAGGCTCCGATGCCCAGTATCCTTCCTTTACCTGTAATGTACTCAACAATGAGCTTTGTTTTTTCTCTGACAAATATGTAGTCCCAGTCTACGGCAATAACCTTGCCGCCAAGGGGCACCTGCTCATTAAAAAATCCACATTGCGATACGGTCGTGTCGGCTGGTGGTTTCCATACATATGCTCCTCCGTGCAGGGAGTCGAACAGTGGATGCTGTATGAAGGCATGGAAACCCAGCATACGCCCGTAACCATTATCTTCCGAAACCTTCATCCTGTGCTGTACTTTTACCTCCTCCAATCCACTCTTATTCAGGAAATCAAGGGCATGCTGAGTGAGCAATATGCTTCCTCCATCTTCAGCATATGCAAGCAATGCTTTATAATAGCCTTCATCTTCTTTATGGGTTGCCTCAGGAAGTGTGTCGTTCCTGTGTATCCAGATGCTATCATATTTTTCCAGCTCATAATCTTTCCAGGCTGCTATTTCCATATCCAGGTGTGTAAATGAAATATCCCTGTCTTGATAATATCTGATAATTTCCTGGTAAACTTCCCCTTTAGCAATCAAAAGAATGTTCAATTCGTCTGCCCGGGACAGGCCGAAACCCGATAAGAAAAGTATAGCTGTAAGAAGCAGGATATTAATACGCATAATGGAGATTATTAAAGATTTTACAATGTAGCAAAAAAAGTAATAGTATGGGATCTGTTGATTGAAAAGAAGGATTTTGCTTGCTATTCTTCCTGATTATTTGTATCTTATACGCTTATGTTATGTCAAGTGTATTGTGTCGCTAAAATATACTTGCCGTGACACTGGACCCTTTAAATCTATATGCCATGAAAAAGATGTTTATATGCGGGGCCCTGGTTTCTGTATTCCTGTTTACGGTCAGCGCCCAGCAAGAAAATTACACGAAAAGTACGGCTCAGCAGCAGCGAGAGGCCATCTCCACAGAGCCGGTACAGGATGCAGTGCCCATTAGCGAGATAAATGAGGGTAGTGGTGGATATGCGTATTGTTTTTATTATGGTGATCCCAGCGGCATGTTCCTTAAGCAAGAGTGGATGCCAGGGAAAGCTGTTCTTGTTGACGGGAAAACGATGGAAGGAAATTTCCGCTACAATCTGTACTTGCAAAAAATGGAAGCAGTTATCGATGCCGACACCTTTGCATTTGCCAAGCCATGTGAACTGGATAACCTTTTTATCGGTGACAGCAAATTCATATACTCAAGCTTTACGAGAGGTGATTATGAAGTCGCGAGTTCATGGTTTGAAGTTCTGTGTGAAGGCAATTGTTCACTATTGCTGAGGCGGTATATCAAGTACAGGGTGAGCGATGACGATGATGACCCTTCAAATGATCAGATGTACCGGATTGAGGAGTATTATACTATGCATGAGGGAGGATCATTGGAGCGTCTGTTCGTATCAAAGAAAAACGTTTTAGAAGCTTTACAAGATCACCAGCATGAACTACGTGATTTTATAAAGTCAAAGAAGCTGAAGGCCAAAGAACATTCAGACCTGATCAAAATCTTTGCGTATTATAATACACTTCATTAGGGCCTGGATTCATTCGGGAATTTCAATGTAAGCCATTTAAAGGATGGAATAAAAAGAGTAATAAACTAAACCTTGGTGAACCTTTGTGTGTCCTTTTTGATTAGATTTAATTAATGTCCTGTACACACCGGAACCCCACCGTTGAAGAACGATCAAAGCCCGGACTGACCTGAAGCAGCATCTGCTGTCGTTCAGGTGGCTGCTTACCCCCCTGGATATACCACCAGCTGGATTCGGGTTTAAAATAACTACCCCCTTTAATAATTATAAAGTGGTGTGAACCATTATCATAACGGTCGTTGGTCATTTCCCAGACTTCCCCTGTCCGGAGTGCATTATTATGTACAGCATACTGCCATTCAAGCTCAGTGGGCAAGCGCTTGCCTGCCCATGAGGCATAGGCCATGGCATCATCATATGTAATATATACTACCGGCAGCTCGGCCAATGAGTCAGTGTAGACACCCTCCTTCCAGTGCTTAAGGAAGTTTGCGGTGTCTCGTGTTGCATAGGATGTAGCATCAATGAATGCTTTGAACTGACGGTTGCTGACCGGGTATTCATCAATATAAAAACTGTGTACTATTGTATCTGCAGCTGTGGCCGGGCCGGGGTAGGGGATAAACTGATCATTCTGCTCTGTGACAAATGAATAGGCCCCGCCTTTTACCAGCATGCCATCTGCATCTCCTCCGGATCCGGCTGTATTTTTCACTGTAGAGATCAGCCAGGGCTTACCACTTTTAGCTCTGTATATCCTTTCATCAATAAGCTCCTCACCATCGAAAAGCTGAATGCATATTTTATTTTCCCCGGCTAGAAATGCCCCGTCAATATGTACAGGGCCTTCTTCAAGGGGATATTCCATAAATTGGTGTTCGTATGATGGATCCGACCGCCAGACCAGGATACTGTTTCCTTTCTCTGCACTTAGCTTCAATTGATGATCTCTGTCGCTGAGGTGCAGGTATCGCGAAAATGCAGCTATACATTCTACACTTCCTTCTCTCCTGGTTTTGGCGTGGGATGGCTTATATGCTTCAAGGTATGCCGGCAGATAAAAAGAGCCTTCTTTTTGTATTGCCTCTATCTCTTCATGTCTCCATAAACTAACATAATGACAGTCATCTTCAGGCAGCGTTTCAAACAAAGGGCCCTGATGTCCTTCCGGAACAAAGCTCAACACTGTATAGATAATGCTTTCCTGTCCCGGCCATTTGTTTACCCAGATGCTATCCTTCAATGTCGGGATCAGCGGAGTCCATTGCTTCGTGTGAAAGTTGCCTGAGTTTTGCCTCATGATCATGCTTGCTTTTCCAAGGAATCTCAGATCATCCCTGACAGCTTCAGGCCTGCCGGGCCCCATAGAGTTAAGCTCATTGCCATAGCCATTGAAAAAAGAGATGGCCAGTTCACGCTTCAGGTCTGCATCACGGATCTCCAGGACTCTGAATATGGCAAATTCCGGTTTGATGAGTTTGTTTAGGTTTAAAGGTGGAGAATAGTAGATGGCATTGTGTACCCTTCCTGCAACGATGCCAGGCATGTCCTTCACTACAGCCATGCCTTCGCTGTACATGATCACTCCCGGTTTAATGCTGTCCGAGATCTCCTGCAGCCTTTCATTAGATTTTCCGCGACAATCGAGCACGACGCCATCGGCATCGGTGGCTTCAATGATGGCTGCTATGCCCCGGTAAGGGTCTTCCTCCCTGGTGCTTTCATCCCATGGATTGAAGCATGTGAAGAACCTGGTACCCTGGGCATGCATTTCATCGACGATATGTTTCAGAATGGGCAGGCCACCGGGCAGATCACGAAAAAGGTCAAACTGATTGCGTTCATCCAGTCCGAGACGTGGCCAGGTGGGCCAGAGGGCGTAAATATCATATCCACCGAATAACTCCCGGCCTTCCCGGAGGTAGTTTCTCAGGGTGTAATAGTGCTCTCCACTATGGTAAAAATCATTATCCCAGGCAAAATTCAAGCCAGCGACATATGTATGGCGTATCCACGAAAGGTCGCTGCGCTCATAAAGAGTGTTGTCAAATGATTCAAGATCATAAAGATATTTTTCCTGAAATACTTTTGTGATCCCATTTTGCCAGATACCTTTATAGATTTCGAAATGAAACTCGTAAACGACCTTTCCATCAGGGTATATGAGTGTTTTATACCTGTGTTTTTGTGCATTATCGACCTCGGTGCGTCGGCATAAGCCACAAAATGATAAAGAATCGTTGAGCGCAAAACTTCCATAGCCCAGTTCCCAGGCATTGTCGGGGAGGATCACTCCGACAGCACCGAATCCGGGTCTGTAAAGCCTGGCACGGGTTAGCGACCAGGGGCCGCTTGAGGTGATATAGTTGTGCGTCGGGTCAACTCCAAATGGCACCACGTTTTCGAGGGTGATGGTGTCTTCTCCCTTGTTTATAAATTCAATGGAGGCTGACATATCATCCTTACCGGAGAACCTGGCCATGATATCATGATCAAACATAAGGATAGTGTGTTCGCCGAGCATGGAAACAGGAACACCGGTGGATTGAAGCTCCGTATCATTCAGCTTGAGGCTGAATAAAGGCACAGACCTGAAGTTGATATTTTCGCCATTGTTTAGCTTGATATTATTGATCTTTATTCCATTACCCGTCTTATATCCAATACTTTGGGCAAATATGTATATCGGAAAAGATAAGCACAGGATAAGGGTTATAGAAATTTTACCAGTCCACCCCATTTGTCATTGTATTTTATTTAAAAGTAAAAATAATTCCGCTAATAGTGTGACATTTTTAAGTATTTGGTATTAATAAGTGAGGGAGATCAATAAAATTCGAGATTTTATGACTGAGTCTATCTTTAAAAAAGAACAACTGCTCACAAATTGTGACCGCTTAAAGTCTTTAACAACTAAGATGGATTCATTTTTTTTACTAGATTTTTCGTGATATAGCTTATAAATTAATTTACTTTGTTATTCATATGGATACAGCACAAAACCATCAGTTACAACTAGCCGGAAACTTTGTCGAGTTTACGGGAAGGAATATTTTTCTTACCGGTAAGGCAGGCACAGGAAAAACCACCTTTCTTCACAATTTAAAGAAGGTTTCATTGAAGCGTATGGTGGTGGTTGCTCCTACAGGTGTTGCTGCCATCAATGCCGGAGGTGTTACCATACATTCTTTTTTTCAGCTGTCTTTTGGTCCTCAGATACCAGGACTTAAACAAGACAATAAATCACCAGATCAAAAGAAATACAACAGGTTCAGCAAGAGTAAGATTAAAATAATGAAGAGCCTCGACCTCCTGGTTATTGATGAAGTCAGCATGGTGAGGGCTGATATCATGGATGGTATTGATGAGACCCTGAGAAAGTACAGAAACAATAGTCTTCCGTTTGGTGGGGTTCAGATGCTCATGATTGGCGACCTCCAGCAGTTAGCTCCTGTAGTTAAAGATAATGAATGGAATGTTTTAAAGGAATATTACGATACTGCATTCTTTTTTAGCTGTAAGGCATTGCAAAAAACTACTTATATCAGCATAGAATTAAATCATGTATATCGGCAGAGCGACAGCAAATTTATTGACCTCTTAAACAGGGTCAGGGGTAATCAACTGGATCAGGAAAGCATTAAGTTGCTAAATACGAGGTATAAACCCAACTTTACAACTGATGAGGATGGGTATATTTCCCTTACAACACATAATGCCAAAGCACAAAATATAAATGAGTCAAAAATAAATAAGCTTAAAGGCAGGCCGCACACTTTTATGGCTGAGATCACAGGTAATTATTCTGAATATAATTATCCTACTAATGCTGAGCTTATTTTAAAGACCGAAGCGCAGGTGATGTTCGTAAAAAACGATCCTTCCCCGGATAAACTTTATTACAATGGTAAGATCGGTAAGGTCGTAAGTATTGATGAGGATACTGTACAGGTACAATGCCCCGGTGAGGATTCAGCCATTACTGTTTACCCTCTGGAATGGCAAAATATTAAGTATAGCCTGGATGAAAAGAGCAAAGAAATCTCGGAAACTATTGAAGGCGTTTTCACACAGATACCCCTCAAACTAGCATGGGCCATTACCATTCATAAAAGTCAGGGATTGACCTTTGAAAAAGCCATTATTGATGTGGAGGCGGCCTTCGCATTCGGCCAGGTTTATGTTGCTCTTAGCAGGTGTAAATCCCTGGAAGGGCTTGTATTGATATCCCCTGTTGGCAGGGATGGCCTGATAAGCGATCATACCATTAATAATTTTACCAGGGAGGTAGAGGAAAACCAGCCCAGCCAGGAGCAATTAAAAGTATCTGAAAAGCTGTACAGGGAAGAATTGCTTGTTGACCTTTTTAATTTTCATAGTTTCGAGAAGGCATTATATTACATAATCAAGTTACTGAAGGATCATTCTTCCAGCATCCCCCAGCACCATCTTCCCGACTTCAGGGATATCCTGAAAAGATCCAATGAAGAAATATCAAGGATCTCCAATAATTTTCTTGTCCAGCTCAAAACACTGTTGTTAAAAGAAAACGGTACAGAAGAGGACCCGCTCTTACAACAGAGAATAAGCAAGGCCAGCAAGTACTTCACAGCTAAGATCGATGAGATCATCCTAACACATGCCCATAAAATCTCAATAGAAACGGACAATAAAAGTGTGAAGAAGAGAATCAATGAAGCACTTGGCAGGTTTTTGTTTGAAGCAACATATAAACATTCCTGTCTCAAAGCCTGTTTTAATGGCTTTGTGCTTAATGAGTACCTTTCTGTCAGGGCAAAGGCAGCCATTGAAGATGTTTCCCTGAAAAGTACTGTGAAGAAGTCCGGTTTTACGGGCACAAATATCATCAATAAAGATCTGTATAATCTCCTGAAAGCCTGGCGGGATGCAAAGGCAGAGGAATTGGACTGGGCAGTTTTTATGGTCTTACAGTTAAAATCAATGCATGAGATAGCCGACACCCTGCCCTCAACAATAGAAGAATTGCAGGCTGTCAAAGGCTTTGGCAAGAAGAAACTACAATTGTTCGGGGATGAATTGCTTGAGCTGGTAAACGACTATATATTTCATAATGAGTAATAAGGATACTGACAAACGATTATCACCCCTTGAGGAGCTGCGGGCATGTAATACCTGTCCGCGAAAGTGTAATGCCGACAGGTTTTCGGCAAAGAAGGGCTACTGCAGGGCAGGTACGGAATTTGGAATATCTTCTATTTGCATCCACAGGGGCGAGGAGCCGGTGATCAGCGGGAGCAAGGGTATCTGTAATGTGTTTTTTACCAATTGCAACCTGCAATGTGTATTCTGCCAGAACTGGCAGATAAGTGATAATATGCTGGACCACCGTGCTGATTTTATGGAACTGGAAGATGTGCTGGACCAGATCACCGACATCCTGGACAGAGGCATCAATATACTGGGATTTGTTTCCCCTGGACATTATATCCCACAGATGAAGATCATTGTCAGGGAATTATCAGCAAAAGGCTATGACCCTGCCATCGTGTACAATTCGAATGGCTATGATGATGTAGGCCAGCTAAAAAGCCTTGAAGGGATGATCGATGTTTATTTACCCGATTTCAAGTATATGGAAAGCGCGATCTCAAAGGAGTATTCGGATGCACGTGATTATCCCGAAATCGCACTTGCAGCTCATAAAGAGATGTACAGGCAGATGGGCAGCAACCTCATTGTTGATAACGACGGCTATGCCATGAGAGGGATGCTCATCAGGCACCTGGTCTTGCCCGGACATGCGCAGAATAGCATAAAAGTTTTGGAGGCCATTGCCACAGAACTTTCTTCCGAGGTACACATTGCCCTTATGTCGCAATATTACCCCAGCCATCATGCCGGAGAGTATAGCTCATTGAGAAATCGTGTAAGCATGGAGGAATATAAGGAAGTAATTCAGCGCATGGAAGAACTGGGAATTCACAGGGGCTTTATTCAGGGAATCGAAAGCTCGAAACATTACCGCCCTGATTTTGACCTGGAACACCCGTTTGAGTAATGTTTAATTGATTCAAAACTAAAAATTCAAAATTAATATTAATGTATTACCCAATCACCTACCACGAGCCTCTCTTCCGCCCGCCCAGCGAGGCCTACTCATTGATCCTGCAGCCTACCATAGGGTGCTCATGGAACCGCTGTGCCTTTTGTGAGATGTATACTTCCAAGAAGTTCAGTGTCAGGGATATTGAGGATGTGAAGGCTGAGGTCAGGGCGATGACGGAGCACAGGGATCATGTCAGAAAGGTTTTTCTGGCAGATGGGAACGCCATGGTGTTGCCCTTTGACTACCTGCTGGACTTGCTGAACGAATTGAAAAGCATCTTTCCAAGGCTTACAAGAGTTTCTGCTTATGCCCTGCCAAAGGATCTACTTGGCAAAACGGATGATGAGTTGCTTAAGATCTTTGAGGCCGGGATGAAGCTCATTTATGTTGGCATCGAATCGGGTGATGATGCGGTATTGCAAATGGTAAAAAAAGGTGAAACCCATGCAACAACAGTGAAGGGACTGCTGAAAGCAAAGAAAGCGGGTATCAAAAGCTCAGTGATGATCCTGAGTGGGCTGGGAGGAAAGAAATATAGCCGTCAGCATGCTGAGCACTCAGCGCAGCTGGTGAACGCCGTACAACCTGAGTTCCTGTCGACCCTGGTACTCAGCTATCCGCATGGCCTCGACCATTTTGTGAAACGCTTTAAAGGTGACTTTGAGCCCTGCGATATCCCCGACCTCTTGCAGGAGATGAAGACCTTTGTTTCGAACACTGAGCTTGATCGAACGGTTTTTAGAAGCGATCACGCTTCAAACTACCTGATCCTCAAAGGCACGCTTGGACGGGAGAAAGAGCGGATGCTGCAGGAGATCGATGCTGCCATTGATCAGCCTGGAGGGCTGCGGCCTGAGTGGATGCGTGGTTTATGAAATGCTAAATTGTCCCACAAAAATTTCAAATAATATTGAATTCTGTATACTGTACCTTGTAAAACGTATATTACTTTTATACTTAATATACAGATTACAGATTGCAGTATACAATATTCCATATGGCTTGCATTGAATAAGATTTACGTGATTATTT
>JBDLIJ010000095.1:0-11452 GCA_039714935.1 Bacteroidota bacterium
AGGATGTACGTTACAGACAAGCAGGGAACCCAATTCGTACAAACATCGAAATTAATTTTTGCTGGTGAATAATAGCTAAACTCAGGATGTGTTCAGGAGCTTAATATTACTCAGCATTGCCTCGCATATGTCAGAATGTAGAATATAATTGACAGCGTGCAATATAGTTTATAAATAATCGTTAAATTTGCACGTTCAAAAAATCAGAAGTTACATATGAAAAGAAGTATTAGTACTCTGTTGTTGGTTTTCCTGGCAGGGATCGTGTCATTGAATGCACAAAATGTTGACCCTGGTGTGGATGGATCTGGCAGGACTCAAACGATAAATACAATTACCACGGCTGTTCCTTTTTTGATGATCGCCCCGGATGCAAGGGGAGGAGCACTGGGTGATGCCGGAGTGGCATCAACTCCTGATGCTAACTCAATGCACTGGAATCCTGCTAAATATGCATTTGTAGATAAGCAGATGGGATTTTCATTATCGTTCAGTCCCTGGCTCAGAAAACTGGTAAATGATATATACCTTGGCTATCTCTCAGGATATTACAAACTTGACGACCGCCAGACGGTTGCCATGAGCCTGAGGTATTTTTCCCTTGGTGAAATCTTATTTACCGATGAGATAGGTAATCCTTTGAATTATTATAACCCCTATGAGTTTGCGCTGGATGCAACATACGCGAGAAAATTCTCGGAAAAATGGTCAGGAGGTATTGCAGGAAGGTTTATCTATTCAAACCTTACACAGGGGCAGTATGTGGGGGGCGCAGAGTCGAGTGCAGGGATTTCCGTTGCCGCCGACGTTTCTGTGTATTATCGCACCGACGTTCAGCTGGGTGATGTGGACGGACATTTTGCATGGGGAATGAACATCTCAAATATTGGTTCTAAGATATCATATAGCTCAACCAATATCAAGAAGGACTTTATCCCTACAAACTTAAAGATCGGTCCTTCACTGACGGTTGATATTGATGAATACAACAGCCTTTCTTTCATGCTGGATATCAATAAGCTGCTGGTGCCTACACCTCCGATATATGCCAGGGACAGCAATAATCAGTTTATTACAACTCCTGATGGAGAGAAGGTTATTAATAGCGGCATGAACCCTGACGTGTCAGTGGTACAGGGGATGATACACTCATGGTATGATGCACCGGGTGGCTTTGCCGAAGAGATGAGGGAGTTCAGCTTTGGTGGTGGTGTCGAATACTGGTACAATAAACTATTTGCCATCAGAGGTGGTTTCTTTTATGAAGATAAAACCAAAGGGAACCGTAAATTTTTCACACTGGGTGCCGGCCTCAAGTATAATGTGTTTGGGATAGATTTTGCATATCTTATTCCGCTGGAACAGCAAAACCCACTGGAAAATACGCTCCGCTTTTCACTCTTCTTTGATTTTGAAGCCTTCCAGGGACAAAATTAGCCTATGAATTTCAGAGTAGGCCACGGTTATGATGTTCACAGGCTTGTGCCTGACAGAAAGCTGTGGCTGGGGGGCGTGCTCATTCCTCATGATAAAGGCCTGCAGGGCCACTCCGATGCCGATGTGCTTATACATGCTATTTGTGATGCACTGCTGGGAGCCATCGCAGCAGGCGACATAGGAAAGCATTTCCCCGATACAGATGAAAAATATCGCAATATTGATAGTAAAACCCTTCTGCAGCGCGTAAAACAAATGGTAGAAGATGATGGATGGGCCATTGCCAATATCGATGCAACACTCGTTATGGAAAAACCCAGGGTAGCCGGCTATATTGAAGATATGCGAATGACCCTGGCTGACATTCTTGACACGGAAATACGCAATGTTTCTGTGAAGGCCACAACCACCGAAGGCATGGGTTTTGAGGGCATGGAAGAAGGCATCTCCGCCCATGCAGTGAGCCTCATTTATAAAGTCTAAAGTATTACTTTTTGATCAGTGAAGTTTTCGATGAGGGCTTTCGGACTGCGCCACACCCCGGTAAAATTGTCAATTCTGTATTCTGTGTTTTCAATTTGAAATTGCATGTTCAATATTGAATATTACATTGACAATACAGAATACAGAAAACAGAATTTCACATTCTTTGGGACTGCAAAGATAATCCATTTCTTCATATTACTAAAAAGGATCTTCATCATAAGAATCATAAGTGAACAATCAACTTTCAAATAATCCTTTAATTAATGACTTGCTTTTATCTTAGATAATTGTTATATTTGACAATTAATTAAGATAAAATGAATTATCTGGAATTTGAAAAATCACTGAAAGAGTTCCCGGTCTTCTCAATTAAGGACATCAAAAAAAGATATCCTGATTTTGATAATCGTCGTTTAGTTGAATGGCAACAGAAAAATTATATCCAAAAAATACGGAGAGAATATTATTGCTTCCATGAAAGAAAGAAAGACGAGCAATTTCTGTTTTTTGCTGCAAATAAGATCTATTCACCTTCCTATATCTCTATGGAAAGTGCCCTGGCTTTTTACAACTTCATTCCGGAGGGTGTGTTTCTGACTACATCCATCTCCACACGAAATACAGCCAGATATAATACACCCGTTGGAGATTTCTCTTATAATCATGTAAAAACCCCGTTATTTTTCGGTTACAGACTTTTACAAAATGAAGGCGTAGCAATTAAAATAGCCGAACCGGAAAAAGTGATCTTAGATTATTTATACCTGAAAAAGGTAAATTCTGGAGATGATATTGATGCTCTTCGTTTAAATAAATTCCAGATCAATGAATTAGTTGACTTTGACAAACTGGATAAATACCAGCAAATCTTTAATTCAAAAGTTCTTGACAAAAGAATAATACTATTAAAAGAAAAATTCAATGCTTAGTGTACAGCAAATAAAATCTTATTACCCGGAGCAATTACAAAGCTTTGACCGATTTATTATCCGGGAATATCTTCAATATAAAATACTTGAAATTATTTTTGAGACTCCATACGAAAATAAATTAGCCTTTTTAGGTGGAACATGCCTACGAATTGTATACAATAACAATCGTTTTTCTGAGGATCTGGATTTTGACAATTTTAAACTATCAATTGATGATTTCTATGCGATTACTTTAATAGTTAAGCAGGAACTTGAAAGGCTTGGTTATGATGTTGAAATAAGAAATGTTCACAAGGGAGCATATCATTGTTACATTCGCTTCCCGCAATTACTATACAATGAAGGACTGAGTGATCATAAAGAAGAAAAGATCCTGATACAACTTGATACTGAATCACATGAATTTTATTATAAACCGGATCAGCCTGTACTGAATAAATTTGATGTATTTACGCAAATAAATGTTACTCCCGGGGATTTATTATTGGCGCAGAAATTCTTTGCGGTGATTAACCGAAAAAGAAACAAAGGCCGGGACTTCTTTGATATTGTTTTCCTGCTCGGCCAGGGACAGACACCCAATTACGATTATTTGAATGCAAAGACCGGCATTGCGAATCCTGATGATTTGCGTTCTGTGGTATTGGAGAAGTGTAAAAAGCTCGACATGGAAGAAATGGCTGCTGATGTGAAGCCGTTTTTATTCAACCCCAAGGATGAAAAAAAGATCCTTCTTTTCCCTAAATATATGGAGCAGGCTAAATTGACCAGATAAATCCAGGAGAATATCGACTATTAAATTTCGTCAATCCTGACAAAATTGGCCAAGAAGAAATCCGAAAATGTTTTAAGAGGGCTCTAAATGTTTTAAGAAAAGAATGCTATAGGGCTGAAAATGGCAGACCGTTTTTATCGTAATACAACTTTTTTAGTAAACCGCCCTTTATCAGTAACAACTTTTATAAAATATAATCCCCGGGGGTAGTTTAACTCCATGACAACAACATCTTCAGATGCCTGTGTCTTATTAATATGCTCCAGCTCTCTGCCCTGGCTATCATAAATGGCAATATCCTCTACAGTCAACCCAATTGCGTGGAGAGTAATATTTGATTTTGCAGGGTTTGGAAAGATTGAAATTCTATCATTAATATTTTCTTCAACTGATTCATACATACTGACGGTTGAATCAGATGCAATCAGGACAGGAGATTTGTCAGCGGCTTCATAATATCCTTTGAAAGCATTGATCTCAGTTGATGAATACGTGAACATATGTTCCAGCCATTTTGAAGAAACACTCTGATAATGGAGCTTAACTTTTATTTTTAGCATTTGAAGATAGCCATTTGTCGGGATGTGAAAATGCAAAATATCACTGCCACTACCCTCTATATTATCCATAAAATTAAAATCAGGATCATCTTCTGCTATTCCAACAATGGAGACTGTATCATATGCAAAATGTGAAGTCATAAAACCGGTCGGTGGTATGCGGTTATCTTTCAGATGGAAATTCGCACGCTCCAGTACTGTTGTAACTTCATGGTTGATGTCACCCATAACCATTTCATAAATCTGAACCTGGTCTTCGGAATTAATAATATCATAGTGATATTCATATGCATCATCTTCATTAATGATCTGGTAATCATTATCCATCGCCCCACTATGAAACATGGCCTGGTTATTTGCATCAGCCACAATTATTTCAATAAAAAACCTGCGGCTTGGATAACCGGTCGGAAATTTATGCCCGCTTTTATTAATGAGCTGAAGGTCAATAAACAATGTGTCTGCTGTTCGGTTTAATTCCTGTAAATTAAATTCAAGTGTATGCTCTTGCAAAGACTCGATATTTCTGGCTATCGTTGTATTATATTGTTCGGAAGAGGCAGTTACCCCTAGTTCATCCGCATAATCTTTAAGCATAGTAGTAATAAGAACATTTGCACCCTGAAAATGATGCATGCCAAAAGGTGAACGGCCTTCCAACCATGGAGGCATAGTGCTGATTACCACCGGCTCGCTTATCCTGGGCACATGGCATGAAGAGCAACTTGTATTATAGGAAGGATAGTCGGAGTTTTCCCATTCCTGGTAAATGGATTGTTCCACAAATTCATTTCCCGTAGGCTGGCCATTGTTGTCAACCGAGTTGGTGATGAGGGTGTGGCAGGAACCACACATCCTCGAATTATTTATATGCACACTATATTCGGGTGTATAGCCGATGTTATTTACCATGGGATTTGTAAAAGGATCCTGGTATGGCCCGTATATTATTTTCTGATCTCCGATTTCAAAAGTACCGGAAAAATTTCCCAGCGACTCTTCTTTTATCTGGTGGCAGACCGTGCATTGCACCCCATCCATAGCAAGAGGATCATTTTGCATTTCTTCGATAGAATATAATTGCTGTCCATTGTGATGTGCGTTTATATTTCCCGTCGGGGCATGGCATCTGCTACAAACATCTTCAAGTTCATCTTTATGTCCGGGGTTAACCAATCCTTCATGACTGACTTTGGCTCTCCAGAAAGGATCCCTTGCAGCGTTTGCCATCATAGTTGATCGCCAGTCGGCAATAATACTGATGGATTCCCCCGCTTGATTTACCTGCGAATTATGGCATAGGAGGCAAGTGCCTGATCCCGCAAAAAGGTCATTGTAAGTCGCTGGCAGCGTTCCACCTGAAGAAAAATTTAATTGAGGAATTTCAAAACTGTAAATGATCAATAATATTGGGAAAAATACAACGGCAATCCACGAATATTTCATATTTAGGTAATTAGATAGGTGCAATTTACAAAAAAACCACTACTACTTACGGGGTTTGAAATGATTATGTAAAATATCTCTTTAATTCTTCACTGTAGATAGTCAGAAAAATTAACAAATCAATCACAAAAATGCTTATTATACAGTTTTAGCGAGTCACAAACACTCGCCTGCCGGGAAATAAAGATTACAATAAATGGATGAAGGAATTCACATGTTTTTCTGCTACACTCAATACCTGATGAAGAACATGAGGGGTATGCCTTCAATGATACAGTCCGGAAATTGCCTTAGCGATTGGAATTGTGGGTGGTTCGATAGTCCTATCTGAGCAATTTTTTAATTATTTGAAAAAACAGAAGAAACAGTTGGGTTGAATTTAACAGAACGATAGCAACTCTAAAAAATCTAAGAAAAAAACATTTGTTTGATGAGTGACAAAATCACGACAAAATATTTAAGAAAGGAAAGATTTATTTAAGAAAATATTGTAATGGATTGTAATTGTGATGTTTAAAGAGAAGAATCCAGACTGCGCCACACCCCATCTCTCACTCCCAAAGTATATCCATAAAATTTACAAGGTATAGCTTGTCTGTAGCTCTTGTGATCGCAGTGTAAAGCCATCTCATGTATTCTTTGTCTATCATTTCTTCCTTCAGATACCCCTGGTCGACAAACACATGTTTCCACTGCCCCCCCTGGGTCTTATGGCAAGTAAGGGAATAGGCGAATTTAACCTGCAAGGCATTGAAGTATGGGTTTTCCCTGAGCTTTGCCAGGCGATGTGCGTGTGAGGGGATGTCGGCGTAATCCTGTAATACCGTTTCCATGAATTTTTCCTGCGCAGCATTAGGAAGAGCGGGAGCTTCTGCCATCAGGGTGTCAAGCATAATGAAGGCATCTATTTCTTTTTCTTCCGGATAATCCACCAGGCGGAAAGTGATATCTGCAAAACGATGTCCATACAATTGCTTGATATTCCGTATTCTCAGTACCTCTATCATGTCGCCGTTGGCAATGAAACCCGTCTCGGATCCCCGCGGAAGCCAGTGATAGTTATTCCTTACAACCATCAGATAGTCACCTGCCGTGATCTCATCTTCGTGGTATATGATGCGATTCCGTATTTCACGATTGAAAATATTGGCACGTTTATTCGACCTGCAAATGATCACAATATCATCGATCTCGGCAGAGGCATATACATCCTGTAAAAACTCCTGTAGCTCGGTTCCGTTCAGCCTGAGAACATCCTGAAATCCGTCGTTTGAGAAAAATGGGGAAGATGCGTCATCCATTCTCACCTTTTCTCTCAGAGAGGTGGCGTTGGTGAGGATGCCGGAGTCGCTCGACTGGCGAACGACTTCACGGAGCTCATAAGTTTGTAATTCGAGATTGAAGTTGCTTTTCAGGTAATCAGGATGAAGGGCAGGGCTTATCTCAATGCCCACAGGAGGTAATTGTGCGGTATCGCCGATAAGGAGGAGCTTGCAGTTTTCACTTGTATACACATATTCGATCAGGTCGTGCAGTAACCTTCTGCTTCCGAATAAACTGCCATCAGAGCTTGAGCTATCCGGTATCATGGAGGCTTCGTCGACGATGAAAAGCGTGTTCTTATGTTTGTTCTCAGTTAAGGTAAAGCGAACTCTTCCATCCGAAGATGCAGTTTGAACATATAGCTTCCGGTGAATGGTAAATGCCTTATGGCCTGAATAAGAGGAGATCACCTTGGCTGCCCGGCCTGTTGGAGCAAGCAGTACCGACCGCATGCGAACGGTTTTTAAAATATTTACCAGTGAGCTGATCAAAGAGGTCTTGCCGGTTCCGGCATATCCCTTGAGCATGAATGCCTTGTTTGGCGATTGATCAAGAATAAAGGATGATATCAATTGTATCAATTCCTCCTGTCCTCCTGTAGGGGGGTATGGAAAGGCCTGATGCCACCGTGCTGCAAATGCTACCGTATCAGTCATATATATGTCGAATCAGAATGGATAGCCAATTCCGAAGTTCCAGAACCAGATCCCTTTTTGAGGTACCCATCTGTCGCCTTCCGATCGTGATGGATCACGCATGCGCATGGCAAAATCCACCCTGAAGATAAAAAAGTTAAAGTCGAAACGAAAGCCTATACCTGCATCCATCGCCACCTGTTTGTAGAAGGTGTCGAAATTAAACTCACCATTGGGAAAATTTTCATGTGGGTTGAGAAGCCACACATTACCGGCATCAACGAAAACGGATCCTTTGAAAAAGTCGTAAATGGGGAAGCGGTATTCTACATTTGCCTCCAGCACGATATCTCCCATCTTGTCAATATTGATTCCGGGGTCGGAATAGCTGCCGGGCCCCAGGCCACGATAGATCCATGCACGCATACTGTTGGCACCACCAAGATAAAAGCCTTTCTCAAACGGAAGCACATCAGAGTTTCCGTATGGAAGGCCGATGCCTGATAAAAGCCTGAAGACCACCTGGTTGTTTTTTGAGGCCAGCCAGTAATACCGGAAATCTGTTTCTAAGCGCGCGTATTGTGCATACCTGATGCCGAAAACATTATAAAAACCTGCAGTATCCTGATGGCTGTCAAGAAGGTTGTTAGCCAAAAAGAAAAGGTTACCCGAAGTCTCAATATCACCTTTGAAGTAGATAAAGTTCTTAAGCTTTTTGATGTCCTGGTTATTGTAGATGAAGCTGTATTGTATGGCGGTGATCAGGTGATCGGTATACTGGTTTCTGAGCCTTGGGTCATTGATCTCTTCAAGTTCTTCCAGGAACTCCGGTGTGGGGTTGACTTTGATCGAGCTGATGTTGAAAGGTTGGACAACATGCGTTTTGTAGGCTGATTCTTTCCAATGATATCCGAAAGTAAAATTCAGGATGTACCTGTCGTATGTCGGCCTGCTCCTGAAATTTATACCACTGCTCACGGTGGTGGAAGGCCGAAAATATTTTGGGAAGCGCTCAATCTTTACCGGAATAAGAAAGCGGGGAAAATTGATCAGGGCTTCGGCACCATATTCATAGGTATTAAAAAATATCAGTGTTTTCTTGTCTTCCTGTGTGGTTTGACTGGACTGTTGAGCTTCCAGCGCCCCCCTCAGCTTAAGCTGAAATGTTTCTCCGCCCCTGAATATGTTACGGTTACGATAGGTGATATTACCTCCTATCCCCAGATCACCACCCGAGTTTGTGCCTTCAGCTTCAATACTATACTGATGGGCAGATGCTCGCTGAAGCTTGATCCTGCATTCAATGCTTTTGAGCTCATTGCTGTCGGCAGGCACCTCCTGATCCTTGTCGACGAATGAAATGTTTGCATATTTGAAGATGCGCAAACCTCCAAAATGTTTATAAGTTTCCTTAACATCTTTCAGGTTATATGGCTCCCCACCTTCAATAAGGATGTTCTGTGAAAGTACTTTGGGCCTGATCCGCAATTTATCCTGGTATAGAAAATGATAGTAGTTGGCCGGCCTGTCTTCATGGATCTGATGCACTTCCTGGGTCAGGGTATCGAAGTCCTGCGACATGAACGCTCCTATGGAGGGATCAAAATCCGGCCAGACGATGACCTTGTCGATCTTATACCGTTGGTGGTGTTTTTCTATGAATTTACCAGCTGAATCGGGATCAGGGATACGCGGGTTTTTGATCTTTACGTAAATGGCCAGCTCCTTAGACTGCAAGGCACTGTCAACCTCATAATAGATGTAGTCTTTTACAAAACCGTAATAACCATTTTCATTGAGAAAAATAGCAAGCCTCTCACGCTCTTTATCCAGCGTATAGGCATTATAGATATCACCTGCTTTGATCAATGACGCCTGTGTCGTCTTGCGTACCCAGGCAAACAGATCTTTATCCAGGATCTCATAATCGACACTTTTAATGTAATACGGATCGGAGGGTTTAACGATGTACACAACATGGGCTTTCTGCGGCTTCTCCTTATATTTGATTGAATAGCTGACCCTTGAATAAAAATACCCGAGATTACCCAGATATTTTTCCATTTCCCTGCAGCTTGCTGATACCATTGATGTGTCAAGTATTGTTGGGCGTTCTCCAGCAGTATTCTTCATCCATCGCCTGAAGCTGGTTTCTTTTTTATCCAGGGTGCTTGTATATGCCCACAG
This sequence comes from Bacteroidota bacterium, assembly GCA_039714935.1. GTDB lineage: Bacteria > Bacteroidota > Bacteroidia > Bacteroidales > B18-G4 > B18-G4. Next base: position 9,782 of record JBDLIJ010000095.1, read on the forward strand.
CTTAAATCGTGCCAGGCCAAGAAAACGCTTGTTTGGCCTCTGTTTGATAAGCCCGTTTAAGCCTGATAGCTCAATGCCCGTTTTCTTTCCTTCAAATGTGATCCTGCTCTGAGTGAGGAGATACTTGTGCTCAGCAAAATGCCTGGTGTTGCTGCATGATGCCAGTATCATGATCAGGAGCAGGCTGATGATTAATAAAAATAAAAGTCGAACTTTCAAGATCCGGTATTAATAGTGTAATACAAATTTAACACAATTCCTGAAAGCTGTTGTGAATATCAATAAGTGTGATGCTGTATGATGGATCACCGAATGTGCTAAGTCGCAGAATTTCTTATTTTTGCGGATCTTTTAGCATTACAATCAATTATGTATAAAATATTATTGTTACTGGCAGGAGGAGGGCTCGGAACCGTAGCCCGGTATGTTGTATCCGATTATACTCACAAATATTACCTGGGGAATTTTCCGCTTGGCACCCTGGCAGTGAATATGCTGGGATCATTCATCATTGGCATGCTGTGGGGCTTATTCGATTCTGAGAATATGTCGAATGGTGTGCGAGCCTTTCTGTTTATTGGCATCCTGGGTGGGTTTACCACCTTCTCATCATACGCCCTGGAGTCATATAATATGTTCAGGGAGGGAGAACTCAGGCTGGCACTCCTCAATGTGATGGCCAATAATGTGCTTTCTATCGGCATGGTCCTGATCGGACTGATGACGATCAATATTTTGCAAAAGGTTTAAGAGGACCAGTTTACTATTTGTTTTTGATGATCATTACGGTGCTATCGGCATCCGGAACGGGAGTTCTTGTCTCTGGGATCCCGGCACAAAAGTCATCCGTAGCTTTAACCAGTTCCGGCCAGTCGGAGTTGTAGTCATGGATTAAGATAACTCCTCCTTCACTCAGCCTCGGATAAAAGAATTCAAGCCCTGCTTTGGTTGGATTGTGCAGGTCGGCATCCATGCTCACCAGGGCAAAGGCTTCATGCTGGCAATTATGCGTTGTTTCCGGGAAATATCCATTGTGGTAAATGATGTTCTGATGCGCTCCGATACGCGATTTTACCTTTTCGATCGAGGTGTCGGCAAAATGCTGTGTAGTATATCCGGCGGCTTTTCCGGTTTCATTTTGAAGATCATCTGCGGGGAAGCCTTTAAAGGTGTCGAAAAGATGAAGATCCCTTTCAGGAGCACATAAATGCATTATGCGTGCTGTGTCTCCCTTGTATACCCCAAGCTCGGCCAGGCTGCCTTCGATGCCATCCTGCTCTATTCGTTGAATTTGTAACCAGAGATTATAAAAACGTATCCTGTCGGGATATTTTTTTTCTGCTTTCAGCAGGGCAGGCGATATGTTGCCTGCCTTCACCGCCTTTATCCACGACATTGGTTTCCGTATTCTGGAAGCATAGTTCATAAACACAAACCTGAATAGGTAGATGAACACTGCTGCCAGCAGTATGACTTCGAGTATGCTCAGGAGATTTTTATAATCCATATATGTAAAGGTAAGGAAATATCATTTAGATACCCGATACCCGATACCCGATACCCGATATCCGATATCCGATATCCGAAATTTGAAGTTTTGACAATAATAAAAGGCTGCCCCTTTTGAGACAGCCTTTTCATCTTAAGCTTTAATATGTGATTTGAATCCTG
>JBDLIJ010000096.1:0-11325 GCA_039714935.1 Bacteroidota bacterium
ACATACCTGATAAAGAGAGAAAACCCTAACCATATCAGTATCAGTATAAATATAAAATTTAAGAATCCTTCCATATGTATCTACCAGCTATTATAGTATTCACTGCTGCTAAATTATTAATTTTAGGTGAATGAATATCTTAATTTTTGCTAATTCCCGTAATTGTCATTCAGAGCAGGGGAGAATTCTGTAGATATTTGAAATATGAAATACGAAATGCGAAGCTATATTCGATATTCCATGTTCGAAGAGGGGATTGAGATTGATGAGAGAAGAAGTTAAAAAAAAAGCCTCGCTTTTCAGCAAGGCTCTTAGGAAATTATCTCATTTCGTCAGATACAGTCAGGCGCTTTCTGCCTTTTGCCCGTCGTGCTTTGATTACCTTCTGCCCGTTGACAGTTGACATCCTTTTCCTGAATCCGTGTTTGTTTTTACGTTTCCTGTTCGATGGTTGAAATGTTCTTTTCATTTTAGTCTCAATTTTGGGAGTGCAAAAATAGAGCTTTTTTTATTTATAACAAATTATTTTGCAGGAATATTTTTTAAGGTTTCTGCAAGATAATCCCAGAACATCGCAACAGTAGGCACATTCACCATCTCGTCAGGTGAGTGTGGATTTCTGATTGTAGGACCGAAAGAGATCATGTCCCAGTTCGGATATGCTGATCCCAGGATGCCACATTCAAGTCCGGCATGTATGACCTTGACAGCAGGCACTTTCCCCCAATTGTTGTTATACACATCTTTCATTGCATGAAGGATGGGAGAATCAACATTGGGCTTCCACCCGGGGTAGTCACCTGAATTTTCGGCTGTAGCTCCTGCTTCAGTAAAGACGTCATAGATTGCTTTGGCTACTTTATCTTTTTCATCATCTACAGCGCTTCTTTGCAGGCTTGAGATCTCAATCTCCCCGTCCTTTGACTTCACAATAGCAAGGTTGGTTGATGTTTCAACCACATCAGGCATATCTTTATCAAATGCAATCACACCGTTCGGGCACTTATCCACTGCCTGGTAAAGTCCGTTGGTGGTTTTTTCATCAATAAGATTAGCGGGCATAGCCGTACGGTCAACGGTGATCATCAGGCCTGGATCTGCTTCTTTGAATGCTGCCTGGTTTTCTTGTTCATAGTTTACAGCAAATGCTTTAAAGTCATCTTTATTCGCATCCGGAATAACAACCACGGCGAATGCCTCGCGTGGGATGGCATTTCTGAGACTCCCGCCGTCAATGGATGCCAGCCTGAGTCCGAATTTTTCTGTTGCAGCCATAAGCAGGCCATTCATGATCTGATTGGCATTACCTCTGCCCAGGTGGATATCCAATCCTGAATGCCCTCCTTTAAGTCCGGTAATGCTTATCTTATAAGCCGTAACATAAGGGATCATCTCCTCTGCTGTGTACTTAAAGACCCCGATGGTGTCAACACCGCCGGCACATCCGATGTACAATTCACCTTCATCTTCCGAGTCGAGGTTGATCAGGATGTCACCATCGATCAAACCTGCTTTCAGGCCATTGGCACCCGTCATGCCGGTTTCCTCATCAGATGTGAATAAGGCTTCGACAGGCCCGTGTACCATTTCTGTATCCTGCAGCACTGCCATGGCAGCAGCGGCACCGATACCATTGTCGGCACCAAGTGTTGTTCCTTTGGCCTTCACCCAGTCGCCATCAATGAAAGCATCGATGGGGTCTGTTTCAAAGACATGATTGGTACCACTATTCTTTTGTGGCACCATGTCGAGGTGTGCTTGCAGTATCACTCCCTTACGACCTTCCATTCCTTTTGTAGCAGGCTTTTTAATAATGATATTACCAACTTCATCTTTATTGGTTTCAAGGCCGAGGCTTTCTCCATACTTCATCATAAAGTCCTGGATAGCATCTTCATGCTTTGATGGCCGGGGAACCTGTGTGAGCTTATAAAAGTTCTCCCACAATGCTTTTGGTTCCAGATTTCTTATTTCTTCACTCATTTTATTTATTGTTTATGTTTTTACAATGGCAGCAAAGGCCATTTTCCATTACCCTGAAAATGACCTTTAGCCTGTTTATATATTGAATACTTTATTTTTCAATGTTAGGCAATTCAAGTCCGTAGCCTTTCCTCTTATCTTCAGCCTTTAACATCATCGCCACGATAATAGCAAAAAATCCTGTAGAAGCAAAAATAATCATGGGAATGGTATAATCATAATGGCTGAATTCACCATTGGCATCCATTACCTGACAATATTTATCCAGCACTAATCCTATAAGCAGCGGCACACCCATCAAACCCCAATTCTGCACCCAGAAGATAAGGGCATAGGCAGTACCAAGTTGCTTTTCCGGGATGATCTTTGGGACAGATGGCCACATAGCGGATGGAACCAGCGAGAAAGTAACACCAAGAAAAAGGATCAGTACGATGGCTACAACATAGTGATCAATAAAAGGAATTGCAAATATGGTGTGAGCAATCAGCAACATTACTGAACCAATCAACATGATGGTGGCACCTTTTCCTTTCCTGTCGTAAATATTACCAAAGAAAGGTGTCAGGAGGATTGTCCCAAATGGAAGCAAGCTTGGTATTGAACCAGCAAAATCTTTATCCACCCCATATTTATTGATCATCAGGTCGGTGGCATAATAAAGAAAAGGAAAGATTCCTGAATAAAATAAAACACAAAGCAATGCTATCAGCCAGAAGCCTTTATTCTTTACTATGAACCAGATATCATTGATCTTGAACTCATCTTCCTCAGAGTGCTCATCCTTCACACCCTCTGATATCTCCAGCTTCCTGTCCATAAAGGTATACCAGATAAAAGCGACGAATCCTGCAACAAGCAGTCCAAGTCCGAGCATGACCGGAGCCGAGATAGCCGGAGCGGCATCGGTTCCAAGCCATTTCGTTGCCATCGGAAGCGGAAGTGCCAGTGCAAGAGCTGTACCCAACCTTGCAGTGGCCATCTCCAGGCCCATGGCAGTTGCAAGTTCCTTTCCTTTAAACCACTTCACAATGATCTTTGAGACCGTTATCCCTGCGGCCTCCACACCCACACCGAAAACAGCAAAGCCCAAAGCTCCTATAACGATCTGTGTTTTATATCCCATAAACATCCCTTCAACAGGAATAATTTCTGCTATAGCTAAATATTGAAGTAAGGTACCAATGATCATGGTTATGCTTGCTGCAATACCTGTGAGCCTCACGCCTAGTTTATCAAGGATAAGCCCGGCAAAAATGAGCATCAGGAAGAATACGTTAAACCAACCGTATGCGCTGTTCCAGATACCAAAATCGGCACTTGTCCAGTTCATATGTTCTTCAAGGACAGGTTTAAGAGGGGATATTACATAATTGATATAATACCCGGTCATCATCGTAAAAGAGACTACGGCAAGCGCACCCCAACGTGCAGCCTTCGAGTCACGTAAAGACTTCATAATAACTTCTGTCATAATAGTATTTTTTGATATTGATTTCGGAAATTAGAGAAGGCGAATATAGATAAAATATCACAGGCGCTGCCAGCAACAAAGCAAATTATTTATCAACTTAACGGGAAAGCGGCACATAAACCAGCTTTTTGGTGTGGAAAAAATCTATCTGAAAATTAATATCCAGATCATATACGGCATAAGGCCTGTTCATGCTGTTCAGCTCTTCTTCCAGATCGCCACCTTTTAAATACAGAATGCCATTGCCGAGGGTATTTTTATTGTCCTTAGCGATCTTATGCCTCACCCATTTGGTAAATACCGGCAGTTTGGCCACTGCCCTGCTCACAACGAAATCAAATCTTCCTTTTATTTCTTCCGCCCTGACCTGGTGGGCCATTACATTTCTTAATCCTGTTGCCTGCACTATCTCGTTCACAACCTTTATTTTCTTGCCAACAGAGTCAACAAGTACAAATTGTGTATCAGGGAAAAGGATGGCCAGGGGGATGCCCGGAAAACCTCCGCCGGTACCGACATCCAGCACCCTCGTGCCGGGCTTGAATTGAATAATCTTTGCTATAGCGAGGGAATGAAGGATATGCCGTTCCTCCAGGTTCTCAATATCCTTTCGGGAGATGACATTGATACGTTCGTTCCAATAGGAATATAGCTCCGGCAGCATGGCGAGTTGTTTATCCTGCTCAGGAGACAGCTCCGGGAAATATTTGCGGATGAGTTGCATAAAGGGCAAAGGTAAAGAGATTTTGGAGACCGGTGACCGGTGACCGGTGACCGGATAATCAATTAATAACAATATTTTGTGAAAAAGTCAGGTTAATATATCATTCAGGCTTCGACTAAGCACTATATTTTTGCAATAAATAAATAGACATATATTATATGACCGGATTTTTTAAGGCCTTAGTGGCAGGTATGTTGATCGTGAGTGCCTGTAGCATTTTACATGCACAGGACAAGATCAGTGTGGAAGAGTATATTATGACCTATAAAGAAACGGCCATGGATAAAATGGATGCATACGGCATTCCGGCTTCCATCACCCTGGCCCAGGGCATCCTTGAATCAGGCAGCGGCAACAGCGAGCTCGCCAGGAAGGCCAATAACCACTTTGGCATCAAATGTCATAAGGGCTGGAACGGAAAGACTTACCACATGGATGATGATGCGAAGGATGAGTGCTTTCGCAAATATAAATCCCCCGATGAGTCATATCGCGACCACTCGCTTTTCCTGACCACCCGCGACCGTTATGCAGATCTTTTCACCCTTGAAATCACTGATTATAAAAGCTGGGCTAAAGGCTTAAAAAAGGCCGGTTATGCTACCAACCCAAAATATCCACAGTTACTGATCAGGATCATTGAAGAAAACTACTTATATGAATTTGACAATGGGATTACCCCCAGCTACCTTGCCAGCACAAAGCCTGTGGCCACACAAGCAACACTTCTAAGCGATAATACCATTGAGGTGCCCGCCTCATCCGACTTTGAGCTTATTGAGATATGGGAAACAGGAAGGAAAGTATATGTCAACAACGGAGTAAAATTCATTTTTGTCGAAAAAGGAGATTCATACAGTGATATTGCCGCCGACTTTGAGATATACTCCTGGCAGCTTCCCAAATATAATGAGCTGGATAAAAAAGCCTCTATCCAGGCCGGGCAAATGATCTATATCGAGAAGAAGAAGAAAAAGAATAAGAAGGTCGACACCCACACTGTACGATCAGGAGAAAGCATGCACTCCATATCACAGCTATATGGTGTACAGCTACGGCAGTTGTACAAAAAGAATAAGATGGAAGAGGGGATATCAGCTCAAACAGGTGATGTCTTGAAATTGAACTAAGATTCGAATATCGAGTATCGAATATCGGATATCGGAATCACACCCTACCCATCATTTCCTCAAACAATACGATCAAATCTTTTTCTGCTCTGGCAGCCGTTTTCAGGATGTCGACGATATCGGCTACGGCCAGGTTATCAGGATCGCATTCGTCTGTGATAACGGATACGGCCGCACAGGGCAGGCTCATATGCCTTGCCGCAATGGCTTCAGGCACCGTCGACATGCCCACAACATCAGCACCGATGCGACGCAGGTAGCGATACTCGGCTCTGGTTTCCAGCATAGGTCCTGGCACAGCAACATAAATGCCTTCATGCAACTTGATTCCCTTGCTCACAGCTATCTGCCTCAGCTGGTCATTCAGTGCTCCTGAATACGGTTCGCTCATATCAGGGAAACGAGGGCCCAGTTCATCATAATTTGGCCCGATCAATGGATTGTCGCCCAACAAATTAATATGATCCGTGAGCATCATCAGGCTGCCCTTTGGGAAGTCCATGTTCATTGTACCACAGGCATTGGAGACCAGCAGTGCATGAATACCAAGCAATTTCATCACCCTGACAGGGAAGACTATCTCCTGGAGGCTATATCCTTCATAATAGTGAAATCGTCCATGCATGGCGATCACCTTTCTACCAGCCAGCATTCCGTATATCAACTCACCCTTGTGAAAGCTAACTGTTGATACCGGGAAATGAGGTATCTCCTCATAGGGTATCTTCTTCAGAACATCGATTTTATCAACCAGCTTGCTCAAACCAGTCCCCAGAATAATACCAACCTCTGCCTGATCCATACCAGCAGATTGCAGGTAACTAACTGTTTCTTTGAGTTTTTGCATTGAATAATCTTTCATCTATTTATAGAATCACCTCACGTCTGGCCCCTCTTCTCAAGAAGGTGAGGGAGGTGCAAATTTACAAAGAAAAAAATGTTCAGAACAAGGAGCCTCGTTATGCACAGTCATATGTTAATCAAATTCGGCATAATTTCTACCTTACAAATGAAATTTTAAATAGTTTTGTACGTTCATATATCAAAAATGGTGAATACCTCTATTCTAAAACGTTAACACATCAGAAAGATGATCAAAAGAATCTTAAAAATTACTTTTCTCCTGATGATCGCCTTCAGCATCAGTGCTGGAATGACCGGTTGTAAAAGCAAGAAAAAACTTGCCCGTGAGAAAGCCGCTGCTGAATATGCCAGCAAAGTAGAACAAGCCAAGAAGGACCTGCTCTCCATTATCAATGATGAAGGCGGGATGAGCCTGCAGCAAAAAGAAAGCAAGCTTCAGAGAGTGAAAGACATGAACCTCAACGAACCGGAGATCCTGGCATTGATCAGGGAAGCCGAGCAGATTATCGAAGCCGAGAGAGAAGAGATGCTGAGAAAGCAGGAAGAAGAAAACAGAAAGAAACTGGAAGCCACAAGCCTGTCGCTGGAAGATTATTTTGCGCTGGTGGCGGGAGCATCAAGCGTTGAAAGCGCCAACAAGAAGATCAGCGAGGCCCTAAACCTATTTGCCAGCCCCGACACGCCGGTGCTGATCATCATCAGCCAGGAAGGCGACATGAAAGACTATGACCGTCCGACCACGGCCAGAAGATACCTTGATTATCTCAAAGACCAGAAAAAGAACCTCAATGAGATCGATAACATAGAATATAACGAAGACGGAAAAATCAAATTACTCGAACTTATTAAAAAGGATTATTAAAATGAAAAGACTAAGCCTTATATTAATCATATTGACCGGTATGGCATTTAGCTATACTGCTCAAGCACAGACCGACATCAGTCCTGAACGTAAACGCGCCATCGACAGTCTGGCTATGGAAAAAATAAGGGATCTCGGTAAGTATATAAGCATTATCGGCAACAAACAGACCCCTTTCTCAGAAGCAAAGCGAGTGATAGACCGTACCCTGGAACTCTTCGTTGAAGATGCACAGATGGGTGTTTCATCCCTGTACAAAAAAGAAGTAACTTATTATGGTATCAGGGAATACCTCGAAAGACTGATGCTTCTCAATTATGATAAGGTAAAGATAGAGTGGTTCAATATTGAATATATCAGCGACCTTGAGCTCCAACCCGATGGTCGCTATGTAGGTGTGATCACCATCTTCCAGCGCTTTGAGGGATCCTCTGACGATGGACTTATATACAAAGATGTCACTAAAAAGGACATCACCGTGTACGTAGAGCGGAAACAAACACAGATCGAAGGTAAACTGATCGGTTTCTGGGATGTACTCCTCGGAGATATCAGGGTTGTAGAAACAACAAAATAAACCCGAATGAGCAGACAAATTGCAGTTCCAGTAATCTTTCTTTTACTGTTCCTTTCTTCATGCCCGTTAAATGCTCAGTCTGTTGGTGATTTTCAGTATGATGAGACTGAGCTGTACGCCGAAACAAAACAGGTAAACCAGTTCTTCCGGAGATTTAACGGAGAGGAAGATAAGCATGGGGAGCGGCTGTACAAGAAAGATAAGAATTTCCGCACATATAAACTCAGGAAGAAATATGTCCCCGGGCTGTTCAACCTTGAGAACAGCATCCTAAAAGATGCAGCAAAGGAGAAATTCTCCTATCTTGTACTCGACAAAGAAGAACCCGTATACCTGGATTTCCATGGTGGGGCCTGGCTCTGCGAACTGCAAACGATATTTACCTATAAAGGGAAAGAAGAGGAGTTGACGCTCTTCCTGGTTTTACAGGAAGAGGAAGTCGGATCAAAATGGGTGATCGACGGCGTATATTTTGAACCTTTCCAAAAGCAACTAAAAAAACCTGATAACAGTAATTTCAACGACAGTAAATTTCTTCATCCCTTAAGCCATGAAGTGGGGTTCATGAATATTTTCAGGGTATTTCAGGAATCGGACAGCCTGGAATATTTTGGCAACAAGCATTTTCAGCCCGATTACATGTCGTTGTTCTTTTACGAAATAAAAAATGGGAGCCTGAAATTTAAAACTGTAAAAGACTCAAAATTTCATTTCTTCCAGATTGAAGGATGGTATTTCGAGCTGACATATTTCAATCGTTCCGGATTAAACAGCGGCTGGCTGATCTCTAATCTCCTTGAAATTGATGAAAAGAACAGGGACATCCTGCTCAATTATATATACCATGAATAAGCGCTTAACGCAATTTTTCAGGATCATACTTATTCTGCTTATATCAGGATTGACTGTGCATACATCCTTCGCTCAGAGCGGAGATGGATATACCCCGGAAAAAATAGAAGCCTATAAAGCTGAGGTGCAAAACCTGGTCGACTTCCTTGAGTTTTCATTCAACACATTGGGGAATCCCGCAACCACAGCACGCGATAAGGATGTTATCATCAACCAGAGTTTTGCCAAAATATTCGTCGATGGAGAAGTACAGGTTGAAGATGACCTTGACGAAAACAGGGAGACACTCATCAATAAGGATGTACAGGCATACCTCAAAGACATCGACTTTTTCTTTAAAGAGGCGGTGTTTTCGCTGAACGTAAGCAGTATAGATCATCATTTTAAGGCTGATAAGGAGATCTATTTCATTGTGACCCTTACCCGCACACTTAATGCCATGAGCGTGACCGGTGATACGGTTTCCTCTAACAGGGAACGCTTTATAGAAGTGAACTATGATGATGTTGCCCAGGATCTGAGAATCGCTTCCATCTATACTACAAGAATAGATGAAAAGGATGAGTTCTTTAGCTGGTGGAACGAGATGCCACAAGTATGGCGGGATGTGATCGGTCGTGAAGCCTTTATCAAAGACACCATCTCCCTGTCAAAAGTTATTGAGATCAATGACACTATGGCTGTCATCGAATATTATGACATGAAAGAAGTCCCTGTCGACACCTTTCTCGTTTATGGCAGCGACACCTTACATATCAATGAAACTGAACTGGTAGAGGGAATATCCCGCGACAGCATCTTGCTTAGAAAAAATTTCGCTTATCGTTTGTTGCAACGTATCGCCTCCGAAACGGAGATCGATATCAGTGGCAACCTCAATATCCGTTCACTGGCACCTCTGGCACAGATGGGAGAGATCAGGAAGGTGAACTGTGCCAATACGCTGATCGACGACCTGAGCCCTCTGAGGAACCTGATAGGGATTGAATCTCTTGATTGTTCAGGGACAGCAGTAAGCAGCCTTGCACCGATGCAATATTCTGTTTCGCTCGTCAGCCTGGACATTCATTCCACCATGATAGCGGACCTCTCTACCATTGCAAACCTGCGAGGCCTGGAAAGAATTAATCTGTCAAATACACCCAACGACAGCCTCGACATCTTGTCGGAATTAAAAAATTTGAGCGACATCAGGTTTAGCAACACTTTTGTGAGCAATATTGACCCTCTGATAAATATGAGTGGGCTGCGCATCATCAACTTTTCCGGCACCTATGTGAAAGACCTTTCTCCCCTCCGGGAACTTAACATGATTGAGAGACTCTATTTCTCCAACACGGCAGTTGACGACCTGGCGCCACTTTCCAGCCTCGACAAGCTTCAGACAATCTATTTTGACAGTACCAATGTTACAAGTCTTCAAGCTCTCAGCGGACTCATACATCTTGAAAGCATTTATTGCGATAACACCGGGATCACTGGTAGCAAGGCCAATAAGTTCATGGCCGAAAATCCAGATGTGCTGGTTGTTCATGAGTCAATAGCACTGGCCAAATGGTGGGATTCCATATCTGTAGAGTGGCAGTGGGTATTCAGAGATATCGTTGAACTGGATAGCATCCCCGGCAAAGAGCAATTACACCACGTATCCATGGTGAAGGAGGTTAATATTTCAGGGAATAAGAACATAAGCACCCTTGCTCCTTTACGGACGCTTGTGTATTTACATTCACTTGATTGCAGCAATACCGGGATTACAGACCTCTGGCCACTATCTGACCTTGTAGATCTGCATATGCTGGTTTGCTCCAATAACAGCATCAATAATTGTGAAGGGCTCAGGGACCTGTTGAACCTGGAATATCTGGACATCAGCAATACATCCATCCCTGACATCCAATGCATTTCACGGATTAAAAATCTTGATGAACTGAACATCTCTAATACACCAATACAATCCATCAATGTTTTTGGACCATGCAGCCTGAACTTCATTTATGCAGATGCCAGCGGAATCGGCCTGAATGAGGTAATATCATTCAAAAAAGAAAACCCCGATTGCATCATTGTCTATCAGACCGATGAGCTGCAAGCATGGTGGGATGCCCTGAACCCCGCATGGCAAGAAGTATTTTTGTCTGCGGCAGAGATCAAAAACGGACCATCAAAGGTCGATCTGCAGCGCATTGCAGACCTGGCAGAGATTGATCTGGGACAACGGAAAAACCTGGAATCGCTGGCACCTCTGCAAAAACTCTATCAACTCCATTCATTGAAGATGAATGACACACAGATATCTGACCTTTCCCCTATCGAAGGTATCCTCACACTCGAAACACTATACTTCTCCGATAATCCTATCAAGGATATTACAGCTATCGCCAGTCTGACAAATCTTAAGCATCTCGAATTTGAGAATACTCCTGTCAGCAACCTTACTCCTCTTTCAGGACTTGGCAAACTGGAAATTCTGAATATGGCCGGAACAAAAATTAAAAAGCTGACTGAGGTTTCAATCCTTTTTAATCTACGCCAGATCTCATTTTATAATACAGGCGTTAAATCATTAAAGCCGATCGAAGTATTAACCAGCCTGGAGCATATCAAATGTTATAACACCAGGCTGAGTGCAAAAAAGGTCAGGAAGTTTAAAGAGATACTGACTGGGTGTGAGATTATTTATTATTAGGATGGTTAAATGGTTAAATGGCTATATGGCTAAATGGTTAAATGGCTATATGGCTAAATGGTTAAATGGTTAAATGGTTAAATGGCTAAATGGCTAAATGGTTAAATGGCTAAATGGTTAAATGGCTAAATGGTTAAATGGCTAAATGGTTAAATGGCTAAATGGTTAAA
>JBDLIJ010000097.1:0-11236 GCA_039714935.1 Bacteroidota bacterium
GGGCGACCAACTTCCTTTTAAAACCCTGGGATAATAAAAAACTTGTTGCCACCATTACAACTTCTTTGCAATTGAGAAAATCTAAGGTTGAGCTTGAAAGCCTCCGTACCAGGCAGAAAGTGATAATCGCAGATCAGAACCGGCCTCATGGAAATATCATCGGCCAATCTCCTGCTATGCTTAAGGTGTTGGAAACCGTGCGAAAGGTTGCTGTTACGGATGCCAATGTGCTCGTTCTGGGTGAGAATGGTACAGGCAAGGAGCTCATTGCCAGAGCGATCCACCTGTCCTCAGAAAGAAAAGATGAAGTGTTTATTTCTGTTGACCTGGGTGCCATCAGCGAATCATTATTTGAAAGTGAGCTATTTGGGTTTAAAAAAGGCGCCTTTACTGATGCCAAAGAAGACCGGGCAGGCCGCTTTGAGGCTGCCAACAAAGGAACCATCTTCCTGGATGAAATTGGCAACCTCTCATTATCTCTGCAGTCAAAACTACTGAGTGTTTTGCAGAATCGTACAGTTGTGAGGCTGGGAAGCAATAAAGAAATACCAATTGATGTACGCCTGTTGTGTGCCACCAATATGCCGCTATATCAAATGGTTAATGAAGCTAAGTTCAGACAGGACCTCCTGTACAGGATCAACACAGTGGAAGTTCATGTTCCTTCATTGCGTGAAAGGGCCGAAGACATCCCATCATTGGTGGATCACTTCCTCAACATTTATTCAAAGAAATATAAGATGCCCGCCAAAAGAGTAAATGCATCCACTTTAAGTCGGCTGGAAAAGCATAACTGGCCCGGCAATATCAGGGAATTGCAACATGCTGTTGAACGCGCTGTGATCATGAGCGAATCAAATATCCTGCAGCCTTCCGACTTCTTTCTCACACCTGTGGAAGAAAATACTTCTGAGAGCATCAATACCAATAATATGAACCTGGAAGAAACTGAAAAGATGTTGATCCGTAAGGTCATCGATAAGCATGGAGGCAATATCAGTAAGGCAGCCAAAGAACTGGGACTTACCCGTGCTTCCTTGTATAGAAGAATTGAGAAATATGATATTTAAACGATTTCGCATACAAATATTGTTGAGGGTGCTGTTAATGGCATTCTTATTCTTTCTTCTTTTTTATCTTATCGACAAAACAAAGTATAATGTTACTTCCATTATCCTGGTGATTGTTATCCTGATCAATATAATCTTCCTGATCAGGTATGTAGAACGCACCAACACACGATTAAGCCATTTTTTGCAGAGTGTCAAACACGCTGATTTTTCCATTTCATTCTCCGATAAGGGATTGGGATCCAGTTTTGAGGATCTGAACAGATCCTTTATGGAAGTGATTGAGGAGTTTAAAAAGCACAGGGCTGAGAAAGAAGAGCATTTCAACTATTTGCAAACCGTTCTTCAGCATGTTAGCATGGGTATCATTGCCTATAGCAGAGATGGGGAGATTGATATTTTTAATCATGCCGTCAAAAGGCTGCTGAAAGTAAGGCATATCAGAAATATTTCAGATCTGAACGTAGTGAAGGAGGATCTTCCCGAAACCTTGCTCAGGCTCAAAGCCGGTGACCGGACACTGATAAGGCTTTTTATAGATGATGAAATGCTTCAGATATCAATCTATGCCACGGAATTCAGAATGCGGGGCCAGGAGTACATCCTGGTCAGCCTGCAGGATATCAGCTCAGAACTCGACGAAAAGGAAATTGAATCCTGGCAGAAGCTGATCAGGGTGCTCACGCATGAGATCACCAATTCAATCACCCCTATCTCATCATTGGCAGCTACGGTAAGGGAAATGCTGATAGAAGAAGATGAAGATAAGCTTCTCCTGAAAGCAATTGATCAGGAAGACCTGGAAGGGGTCAGAGGAGCTATTGAAACGATTCAGAACAGAAGTCAGGGATTGCTTAATTTTGTGGAGGTATACCGCAACCTTACCCGCATTCCCAAACCTAATTTCCGCTATTTTAAGGTCTCAGAGATCTTCAAACGCTCTGAACAGCTGCTCAAGCCGAAAATGGGTGAAATGGGTATCAGTTGTGCTAACAAGATCTTCCCGCCCGACCTGATGATCACCGCTGACCCTGACCTTATTGACCAGGTAGTGATCAATATGATACTGAATGCTATGGATGCTGTAAAAAAGTGCCAGCATCCGGAAATCAACATTCTCGCAACCCTTAATAACAATAACCGTGTTGTGATCGATATTAAAGACAATGGAACAGGTATTAAGCCTGATATTATGGACAAGATATTTATGCCCTTCTTTACTTCCAAAAAAGACGGATCGGGAATTGGACTGAGCCTGTCAAGGCAGATCATGCATCTTCATAAAGGATCTGTCACAGCCAAATCTAAACCCGGTGAAGGAACAATATTTACGATAACATTTTAATGACATGAGAAATAAAATAATTTTCCTGAGCCTGATCCTCGGCTTCCTCATATACGCATGCGGCAGCAGTGAGAAACAGACTAACAATAGCCTTAAAACGTCAGGATTACAGATTGACATTCCTGATTTTAGCGCTGATTCGGCTTACGCTTATGTTGCAAAGCAATTATCATTCGGTCCCCGCGTTCCGGGCAGTGATGCACATGCCCAATGTGCTGCATGGCTGGAAAGTACACTTAAAAAGTATACAAACACAGTTGAAGTGCAGGCATTTAAGGCCAAGGCATATAATGGAAAGGTGCTGCGTGGAAAGAACCTTATTGCCTCTTTCAGGCCTGAGAGCAGGAAGCGTATTTTTTTATGTGCACATTGGGATGCACGGCCCTTTGCCGATCATGATCCGGATCCTGCCAGGCACAACACTCCTATTGATGGTGCCAATGACGGTGCCAGTGGAGTAGGGGTACTTATTGAGATGGCACGACAATTCAGTATTCAAAATCCTGCCGTCGGGGTCGACATTATTTTATTTGATCTCGAAGACTATGGCCCGCCGCAAGATGAACAAGGCCATGGTAGTGAGGACTACTGGGGGCTTGGGTCACAATTCTGGGCGAACAATCCCCATAAATCTAACTATCATGCACGCTATGGGATTCTGCTTGATATGGTTGGCGTAAAAAATGCCACCTTCCTGAAAGAAGGCTATTCGATGATGTACGCGCCCTCCAAGGTGAAAAAGGTATGGGATGCAGCCGATACTATGGGCTATGGCGATTATTTTGTGAATGAAAAGGGAGGCTATATCACCGACGACCATTATTATATTAATAAGATCATGAATATTCCTACCATTAATATAATACATCTTGATAGTGAATCTGCAAACGGCAGTTTTTTCGATTACTGGCATACTGTTCAGGACAAGCTGGAACATGTTGACAAACAAAGCCTGCAGGTAGTTGGAAATGTGATGATGAATGTTGTTTACCTTGAAAAAGGCTGATAAACCTTAAAGAAGCTCATTCGCCAGGTTTGCCAGGTCCGACCGCTCCCCTTTTTCCAGCCTCACATGTGCATAGATCTCATGGTGCTTGATCTTATCGATGAGATAAGAAAGCCCGTTACTTTGCGAATCCAGATAGGGTGTGTCGATCTGGTATATGTCGCCTGTAAATATGATCTTGGTGTTTTCCCCGGCCCGGGTAATGATGGTCTTTACTTCATGTGGGGTCAGGTTCTGAGCCTCATCTACAATGAAACAAACATTAGAAATACTTCTTCCGCGTATATATGCCAGTGGTGTGATCACCAGCTTCTCCTGTTCAAGGGCATCACTGATCTTTTTAAACTCCCTGTCTTTTTCATTGAACTGGTTTTGAATAAATTTCAGGTTATCCCACAAAGGTTCCATATATGGGTTTAGCTTTGAAGCGATATCACCAGGAAGGTAGCCAATGTCTTTGTTGCTCAAGGGGACAATAGGACGGGCAAGGTATATTTGCTTAAAATTGCGTTTCTGGTCAAGTGAGCCTGCCAGTGCAAGCAGGGTCTTACCTGTTCCGGCCACTCCCTGAAGGGTTACCAGCTTAACTTTTGGATTGGTGATGGCATGCAGGGCGAATACCTGTTCGGCATTTCTGGGGTTGATTCTATAGGCAGGCTGCTTTTCAATGCGTTCTATCCTTTCCAGTACCGGATTGTAATATACCAGAGCGGAGGTCCGGTTATTTTTTAAAATGAAATAATGGTTGGGTATAGGGTCTTTGATGCCAATATCATCAGGCATGCAAAAACCATCGGCATAAATCTGATCGATTACTTCCCTGGTCAGGCCTTCAATGATCGTTCGTCCGGTATAGAGTGATTCAACATCCTTGATCTTGCCTGTTTCAAAATCTTCGGCAGGGATATTCAGGGATTTTGCCTTCAGCCGCAGGTTAATATCTTTGGTAACCAGGATCACCTTTTTCTCAGGGTGCTCCTGGCCCATTGAAAGAGCTGCATTCAGAATGCGATGGTCGGCAGTATTCTCACCAAATACCCTTGTCGCATCCAGGTCGCTGGTGTGCTCCTGCATGATCACCTTAAAATGTCCATGCTTGGGACGATCAATGGGGATCCAGTTTTGCAGAGAGTTATTCTTTGAAAGCTTATCCATGATGCGGATAAACTCACGCGTCTCAAAGTTTTTAGTGTCATTGCCCTTTTTAAAATGATCCAATTCTTCCAGGACGGTGATGGGAATGGCCACATCATTGTCTTCAAAACTATAGATCGCATCATGAGTATACAGGATGACGGATGTGTCGAGGACAAAGATCTTCTTTTGCTTCTTCTTTCTTGGCATAGGCGCTGAGTTTATTATATAAATCAACAATATTTTTTAGCCAATATTACAGAAAAGTGCAAGAACTTATCAAGTGAAGCCTGTTCATAAAAACTTTAAAAATCAGAGCTGTCTGGTTTATAATAAGATGGAAGATAAGGCGGTCGCCGGCGAGGGATAAAGTATTACTTTTGTGCAAAAGATGATGTATGCCAGAACCGAAGAAATTATTCCTGCTTGATGCCATGGCCCTGATCTACAGGGCTTATTTTGCGCTGAACAAGAACCCGAGAATTAACTCCAAAGGCATGAATACTTCGGCTATCCTGGGTTTTGCAAATACCCTGCTGGATGTGCTCAGAAATGAAAAGCCCACACATATCGGCGTGGCCTTTGATACCATGGCACCTACAGTACGTGAAGAAGGCTATGCTGAGTATAAGGCAAACCGTGAAAAAATGCCTGAAGATATTGCATTGTCTATTCCCTACATCGTCCAACTTATAGAAGCCTTTAATATCCCTATCCTTAAGGCAGATGGATACGAAGCCGACGATGTTATCGGTACCCTGGCCAAGAGGGCAGAACAGGATAACTTCAAGGTTTACATGATGACACCTGACAAGGACTTCGGTCAGCTGGTTTCTGAAAATATCTTTATGTATAAGCCCGCAAGGATGGGCAATAAGCCGGAGGTGCTTGGGGTGGATGAGATTTGTATGAAATATAAGATACAAAATCCCGTGCAACTCATCGACATCCTTGGCCTGTGGGGTGATGCATCCGACAACATCCCCGGGGTGCCGGGAGTTGGTGAAAAGACAGCCTCTAAGCTGATCGCCGAATTCGGAAGCGTGGAAAACCTGCTGCTGAACACCGATAAGCTGAAAGGCAAACTAAAGGAAAATGTAGAGAATTTTTCCGATCAGGCAGTCTTATCCAAGCAGCTGGCTACCATCATCCTTGATGTGCCGGTAGAATTTGTCCCCAAGGAATTGCAATACGGGGCTCCAGATCACAATGCCCTGGGTGAATTGTTTAATGAACTTGAATTCAGAAATTTTGCACAACGTGTATTTAAAGCCCACAAGGAAGCTGATACAGAAGTAGCTAACGATAATGGCAGCCCGGCTGCCAGCGATCTTTTCAGTAGTGCCGGTGTAGAGGTGCCGCAGGAAAAATACCTGGAAATATCAAATGTGGACCATACATACCACATGGCAGATACAGTTGAAAAACGAAAGCGGCTGATCGATATGCTCACCGCTTCCGGGTCTTTTTGTTTTGATACGGAAACCACAGGCCTGGATGCCAATAATACTGAATTGGTAGGAATGTCTTTTGCCGTCAGGAAGGGCGAGGCATGGTATGTTCCCGTTCCGGATAATTACAATGAAGGCCTCGAATTGGTGTCGGAGTTTAAATCTGTTTTTCGCGATGATAAGATCGGAAAGACAGGGCAAAACCTGAAATTCGATATTTCGGTGTTGAAGTGGTACGACATTGAGGTGAAAGGACAACTCTTCGATACCATGATCGCCCATTACCTGATTGAACCGGACCAACGGCATAATATGGATTTCCTGGCAAAAACCTATCTGAATTATAGCCCGGTGCCTATCGAAAGCCTGATAGGGAAGAAAGGCAAGAACCAGCTGAGCATGCGTGTAGTCGGTGCGGAACAACTGAAAGAATATGCCTGCGAAGATGCCGACATCACCCTGCAGTTGAAGGAGGTATTTGAGCCCATGCTGGAAGAAGCAGGGATCATGGAATTATTTAACAAGATAGAAATCCCCCTGGTGCCTGTACTTGCTTCGATGGAGGCCGAGGGGATTAAGCTGGAAACAGAGGCGTTGGCCAGGTTTTCATCAGAGCTGGAGGTTGATATCAGGGGGCTTGAAGAGAAGATTCACGGGCTTGCCGGACAGGAATTCAACATCGCATCGCCAAAGCAACTGGGCGAGATCTTATTTGAAAAACTTAAAGTAACGGATAAGCCCAGACGTACAAAGACAAAGCAGTATTCTACCAGTGAAGATGTGCTTATTAAACTGGCCGACAGGCATCCGATCATTGACAAGATCCTTGATTATCGTTCGCTTGCCAAGCTCAAGTCAACTTATGTTGATGCCCTCCCCAGGTTGATCAATACACGGGATAATCGCATTCATACCTCTTATAACCAGGCGGTGGCAGCAACCGGAAGGCTTAGCTCAAACAATCCTAACCTGCAGAATATCCCCATCCGGACGGAGAGGGGCAGGGAGATCAGAAAGGCCTTTGTACCGAGAAATGATGATCATATACTGTTGGCTGCTGATTATTCTCAAATTGAATTGCGCATTATTGCAGAGTTAAGTGAGGATGCCGGCCTGATCGATACTTTTATGCAGGGGCTTGATGTGCACGCGGCCACGGCAGCAAGAATCTATAATGTTTCCCTGGAGGAGGTCACCCCCGATATGCGTAGAAATGCAAAAACGGTGAATTTTGGGATCGTTTATGGCATCTCTGCTTTTGGCTTGTCGGAACGGCTCAACATCCCCAGAAAAGAAGCGGCCGATATTATCGGACAATATTTTTCCAAATATCCGGGTGTAAAATCTTATATGGATCAGACCATCTCTTTTGCAAGAACACATGGATATGTGGAAACCATGATGGGGAGACGCAGGTATTTGCGGGATATCAATTCTGGCAATGCCACCGTCAGGGGCTTTGCCGAAAGAAATGCCATTAATGCCCCCGTGCAGGGTTCATCGGCCGATATGATCAAGATTGCCATGATCAACATTTATGAGACCCTCAGGAAGGAGGGGATGAGATCAAAAATGATCCTTCAGGTGCATGATGAACTCGTCTTCGATGCATTGAAAACGGAGGTGGAATCCTTGCGTGAAATTGTGCTGGAAAAAATGAAATCTGCCATCCCAATGACTGTCCCCGTGGAGGTTGACATGAATACAGGATCGAATTGGCTGGAAGCACATTAATGTTGTTAAATCAATAACGTCAAAATATTTATTACTAATTGAAATTCAGCGCTTTAGTAAAAATATATTTGTTTGCCAAAATAGGCAAAACAGAAAACTTTTTTATTAAATAATTGTTAATAAGTAAAAATTCCTGACTTAGTATTAATGGCCTCAACCATTTATAAATTTTCAACGACTTGATGTTAATAAGTAATTAAAATGCCCCACGTATTATAACGTATATTAGTCAGGAAAATCCGCAAGCCCTTCTTTAATTTTAAGCCGTTGAATTTTAAAGGGATGGAAATTTAAAAATTTTCAAATTTTAGCTAATGGAGCAAAATAATGATCTTTTTGTCAATGTTGATGACAAAACAACTAGGGAAAAAGAAAATTTTTATGATGAAGTGTTGGAAGGAAGAACTAAACCGGAAGTAATGCCGGAGCAAAATGAAATTGCCGGTAAAGATGCTTCTGCAGATGAACAGGTGTTGAACGAAAAAAGCAAGACAAAATCATTGAAAAAGTTTTCGCATGAAGAGGTATTGATAAAAGCCACGGAATATTTTAAAGGAGATACGCTGGCTGCCAATGTATGGATGAATAAGTACGCGCTGAAGGACAGCGACGGTAACATTTATGAGCTTACGCCTGATGATATGCACTGGCGCATTGCCGGTGAAGTAGCCAGGATTGAGAAAAAGTATCCCAACCCTATGTCGGTTGAGGAGGTTTTTGAACTCATTCAGGGCTTTAATTATATTGTACCGCAAGGAAGCCCCATGGCAGGTATCGGAAACAATATGCAGATTTCCTCACTGTCGAATTGCTTTGTCATCGGAAATGATGGTAACTCTGATTCCTATGGCGGCATCATGAAGATTGACCAGGAACAGGTACAACTCATGAAGCGCCGGGGGGGAGTAGGGCACGACCTT
This sequence comes from Bacteroidota bacterium, assembly GCA_039714935.1. Lineage (GTDB taxonomy): Bacteria > Bacteroidota > Bacteroidia > Bacteroidales > B18-G4 > B18-G4. Next base: position 8,661 of record JBDLIJ010000097.1, read on the forward strand.
TCACATATCCGCCCCAGCGGGAGTCCTGTAAAAAATTCAGCCCTTACCTCCACAGGGATCGTCCCCTTCATGGAAAGATATTCAAACTCCACCAGGGAGGTAGCCCAGGACGGAAGGAGAGGCGCCCTCATGCTGTCTATTTCTGTGAAACATCCTGATGCTGAAAAGTTTATTGATGCAAAGCTGGAAGCCGGTAAGGTCACGGGAGCTAATGTTTCCGTGAAGATCGACGATGATTTCATGAAAGCGGTCATCGGGAAGAAACCTTATACTCAACAATATCCTATCGATGCATCTGAGCCGAAAGTTACACAGGAAATCGATCCGGCAAAGCTGTGGGATAAGATCATACATAATGCCTGGGCCTCGGCAGAGCCGGGAGTGCTATTCTGGGATACCATTTCCCGGGAAGCCATCCCCGACTGTTATGCCGATCTTGGCTTCAAAACGGTTTCTACAAACCCCTGTGGCGAGATCCCCTTATGCCCCTACGACAGCTGCCGTCTGCTGGCACTGAACCTGTATAGCTATGTCGATAATCCTTTTACTGAGAACGCGATCTTCAACTCCGATAAGTTTACGGCACATGCCCGTAAAGCATTGAGGATCATGGATGATATCATCGACCTGGAAGCAGAAAAGATAGACGCTATCATTGCTAAGATCGATAGTGACCCCGAACATCATGAAATTAAAAGGGTAGAACGGAATATGTGGGCAAATATCCGCAAAAAAACCCTGGACGGCCGGCGTACCGGAATCGGCATCACCGCCGAAGGCGATATGCTCGCAGCATTGGGTAGCCGCTATGGCTCTGATGCCGCCATCGATTTCTCAACAGAAGTGCATAAGTTACTGGCTATCGAAGTATATCGTTCATCAGTAGATCTTGCCAGGGAGCGTGGCCCGTTCCCGATCTTTGATTTTGAAAGAGAAAAAGATAACCCTTTCATTAACAGGATCAAAGAAAGCGCCCCTAAAGTATATGAGAACATGGCCAAACATGGCCGCAGAAATATTGCTATGCTGACCATCGCCCCGACTGGAAGCGTCAGCATCTGCACACAGACCAGCTCAGGGATAGAACCTGTGTTTATGGTTAACTACAAAAGAAGAAGAAAGGTTAACCCCAACGATAAAAATGTAACTGTTAGCTTTACGGATGATGTAGGCGACGCCTGGGAAGAATATAATGTCTTCCATCCGAAATTTGAAACCTGGCTGAAGAATAAAGGCCTAAACCCTGATGAGGTTAAGGGCTTTGACGATAAAGAACTACAAAAACTTGTCGCAGAATCTCCCTATCACAAGGCTACTTCCGGTGATATCGATTGGCTGAATAAAGTAAAAATGCAGGGATCTGTACAAAAGTGGGTTGACCATTCAATCAGCGTTACCGTCAATATCCCTGAAGATGCCAGCGAAGAGCTTGTAAGTAAGATCTATAAAACGGCATGGGAAAGTGGCTGCAAGGGCATGACAATTTACCGTGAAGGTTCGCGTTCAGGTGTGCTCATAAGTAAGGATGAAAAGGAACAGAAAAAACCCAGTATGTTTCCCGAAACCAATGCACCCACCAGGCCGAGGTCACTGGAAGCCGATGTGGTCAGGTTCATGAATAATAATGAAGAATGGGTTGCCGTTGTGGGTGTGCTGAACGACAAGCCCTATGAGATCTTTACCGGTAAAGCCGCAGGTTTCTTTCTGCCTAAATGGGTGACAACCGGCCAGGTGGTGAAGAATAAAAGCGCAGATAAACGAAAGTCTACACAGTACGACTTCCACATAGAAGATAAAGATGGATACAAGATCATCATGGAAGGCCTTTCAAGGCAGTTCAATAAGGAATACTGGAATTATGCCAAGCTGATCTCCGGTATCCTGCGCCACGGCATGCCATTGCATTTTGTGGTCGACCTTGTTGATAATCTCGTGGTCGACAGCCAGTCGATCAACACCTGGAAGAATGGTGTGGTACGCACACTGAAAAAATATATCCCCGACGGCACCGTAGCCAAAGAGGCCCTTTGCCCGGAGTGCTCATCAGAAGGCACACTGGAATACAGGGAAGGCTGCCTGCTATGTTCTAATTGCGGGTATTCGAAGTGTGGGTAAATTGGTTGAACTGGTTGAACTGGTTGAATTGGTTGAATTGGTTGAATTGGTTGAATTGGTTGAACTGGTTGAATTGGTTGAATTGGTTGAACTGGGATGCTAGCCTACTGCCTACTGCTTACAGCTTACCGTCTACGATAAACAAAAAAGCCCCGCATCTCTGCAGGGCTTTTTTTATATAAAAGTATTTTCTTCTATTGTAATGTAAACCTCACCGGAAGGTTATACTGTACCCTCACCGGTTTACCTCTTTGTTTACCGGGTTTCCATTTGGGCATGGTGCTTACAACCCTGATAGCTTCTTCATCACATCCGCCACCAATTCCCCTGAGTACCTTCACATCAGTGATGGAACCATCAGTTTCTACTACAAAGGTAACATATACCTTGCCCTGGATGCCGCTTTCCTTGGCCATCACAGGATATTTGATGTTATTTCCAAGATAAGCATAAAGCTTCTT
>JBDLIJ010000098.1:0-11089 GCA_039714935.1 Bacteroidota bacterium
ATTGACCCATCTCCGTTCAGCCCAACTGAATATACCAGGAAAGTGGCAGGCAGAAAGTAATTATTGCCTGTTACGGTATTATAAACACCCACCCGCCGGTCTTGACCTGCTGTAATCACAATACCGTTTTTATAGACGACCTGATATATATTATCAACATTAATTCCTGAATAATCGTTCAGGAGGGTGCAGTTGTTGATTTCAATTTTATGGACGATTCCGCTTTCATCAGCAGTGAATACATATTGCTTGTCTTCCGTCAGGGAGAAGTCGGAAAATGTATATGGGCAAATATTCAATTCACAAATAATTTTCTTTTGTGCGACATCAAACAAGATCAGATCATTGCTCAGCAGGCCCAGCAAGATCGTATTATTGGAAATCCATCTTGCTTTTTTTATCATCATTTTATCCTTATCCGCATCGATGATCGTTTGCTGTTGCCCTTCTTCAAGGATTGCAACATTTCTAAATCCATGATTACCCTGATGAACAAAAAGAATTTTTGATGATAGCCTGTCAATTGAAAAGATCTTAGTTGGAACAGGATCGCCCATAAAGTCCATCATCGTCGGCAATTGAATAATATTCAACTTTTTGCAGGATGCAGCATCATATGTTTCAATAGTGCCGGCATCTGTTGAGAGAGTGATATGCTGCTTGTGAATTATAAAATCAGTGATGGCACCTGAAGCTTTTATTTTATGCAAAGGATGCACCTCCTGTCCGGAAGTAATATTAACTGAAAGGAAAAGAAGAATAATCAGGATTAGCTTAGTCATGCCTCTGCTATCTTACGCCTTCACCGATATTGTCTTTTAGATTTGATTTTGTTTTAACACTTCCACTTCTGTAATCGGGATCAAAAACATTACTTATCTCTACAGTTACTTCTGTCTGAGGTACATGGCATTGTGAGCAATTGAACATGGCCTTGTTGAAATGTTCGAGGTCCAGCTCCACTACTTCACCTTCTACTGCATCTACTCGATATATGCCATCTTCTTCAACTACGAGAGGGCGGTAGCTGGTAAAATGTGTTTTAGGTAATGGTATGGCATCGAACTCAGGCGCTTTGTCAGGCATATGACAACGCAGGCATTTATTATCAGCTACTTTAATTGGGAGAAATCCACCAACCCGGTGTGGGATCAGAGGTGGGGCGTTTTCAAATGAGCGATCAAAGGTTTCACTTTCTCCACTACGCACTTTTGAATATTCAGGCATGTCAGTAAGTACAGATTCATCACTCATTAATAATTCAACTGACATGTCAATATTTTCATCTGCAATCCATTCTTCCTTATCATTGCTGGTACATGCTGCAAGCACAAGTACGATGAATATCAGGTAAACCGGTAATTTGTTCATTTTTTCACCCTCCAGTATTTAGTAATATAAATTGAATAATTTAATGCGTTATCATCACAAACTTCAACACAGCGTCCACAATTACTGCACGCTCCTTTGATACATCCTGATGTTTCTCCAATAAGATCAAGCACCTGTTCTTCGTGGCAAACGTCTTTGCACTTCATACAAAGCGTACAATTATCTGCTTTATGTATTATTTTTATTAGTGCAAAACGGCTGCTTAAAGTATAAAATGCCCCCAGTGGGCATATGTGGCCACACCAGGCATGTTCAAGGATCAGCAAATCAAATAAAAATACAGCTACTATCAGTGTCCATCCCATTCCAAATCCGAAGATAATCCCCCGGTGAAGCATGCTAATAGGATTAATAACCTCAAATGCGGATATTCCTATGATGGCAGAAAGTATAAGGCCAAGGCCTAATATCCAATACCGTGTATGTCTGCTCAATTTCAGAAAATCCTCATTTCCTGACATATGCCATTTTTTTCTTAAGTATGCTGCCAGATCAGTTATCATATTAATCGGGCATACCCAGCTGCAAAAGCTTCTTCCGGCAATTAATGCATAAAAAGCAAGAACGATAATTGCACCGATAATTGCATCAGCGCTCATGATAAATCCGGCAGCAAATGCTTGTAATACTGCATGTGGATCTGCCAGATAAAATGATTCCAGCACATATGCTGAACTATAATTTCCCATTAGGAACTTCCAGCCCCACCAATTGGCTCCGCCAAACAGAATGAGTAAGCCTGTCTGGATAGTCCTTCTGAGAATCAAATACCTGTTTCTCTTAATAATTTTATTCATCATCAAGCAGGTGCTCCCAATCATTTAATATATCCTCCGGAGCAGATTCCATAGATTTAGCCTTTTTAATGTTTTGCAGGCGTTCTTCATCTGCTCTGTCCCATCCTTTTATGTAATGTTCACCAACTTCACCAGTCGCGATCTTTCGTGGCAGCACAAAAATGGCTGCTTTTTCGGTTACACATGCATGCTCACACAGCCCACATCCTGTGCAGGCGTCGGTATGGATCACAGGCTCGAGGAAAGCATGTTTCCCGGTACGTTCATTGCGTTTATACTCCAGGGTGATGGCTTTATCAATCAATGGACATGCCCTGTAGCATACATCACATTGTATGCCCCAGTATGCCAGGCAAGATTCCTGGTCAACCACGGCAACACCCATCTTTGCCCTTTGGATGTCAGGCACCTCAGTGTCGTGTCCATCAACTTGCTTTGCAATCTCTTTTACATCTAAGGCTCCACTGGGGCAAACCGGAACACAAGGTACATCCGGGCACATATAGCATGGGACCAACCTTGCTTCGAAAAATGGTGTGCCTATGCTTGTATGCTTATCTAAAGTTGCTAACTTCAGAGTGTCATACGGGCAGGCTTCAACACATGTTCCACACCGGATGCATGCTTTTATAAAATCCTCTTCTTCCAGAGCTCCAGGTGGCCGAAGCGTTAATTCTGAAGCTTTAAGCTTAATTGCAGCCGTGCCCCATACTGAACCTCCGAGGCCTAACACACCAATCCCTTTGAACATTGTTTTTAAGGCATTGCGTCTTGAATTATTTTGTTGTTCGTTTCCCATCAAATTACATTCATTTATGCCTTGTAAATTTTAACAGCACACTTTTTAAAGTCGGTTTGTTTAGAAATGGGGTCTGTAGCATCAAGGCAAACCTTGTTGATCAAGACTTTCTCATCAAACCACGGCACATAGATCAGTCCTTTTGGTGGCCTGTTTCTGCCTCTGGTCTCAACATGGGCTTTTACTTTTCCTCTTCTGGAATCAATCCAGATCAGATCGCCCTGACTAACATTATATTTGCTGGCATCTTTAGGATGCATATAGCATAATGCTTCAGGTACAGCCCTGTATAGCTCCGGTACTCTCATGGTCATGGTGCCGCTATGCCAGTGTTCAAGTACACGGCCTGTAGATAACCATAGTGGGTAATCATTATCCGGCATTTCCGGTGGGTCCATATAGGGTCTGAAAAAGATCTTGGCTTTGTTGGTCAGATCAAGCTTTCCTCTGGATGCATCAGGTCCTTTTAAGGTACCCTGCGGAATGGATTTCAGGGCTTTGCCATAAAAAGCAAATTCACCAACATCAGCTTTTCTGGCATAAGGATCGTATTTTGAATTAAATCGCCACTGTGTTTCTTTTCCATCCACAACAGGCCATTTTAAACCTCTTACTTTATGGTAGGTGTCAAAGTCAGCATAATCATGGGCAATGCCTTCACCAAACTGGCGGTAATCTTCCCACAAATATTTCTGCATAAAGAAACCATATCCATTCCATTCTTCACCATTTGTTCCTTCTATGGTCCTGCCGTCGCCTTCTGCTTCAGTATTTTCAAAGCCTTCACCAATAGGGTCAGGCCAGGCGTACGCTTTAGCCTCTTCATTGGCAAAGAGTACATCAAATAAGGTGTCGTCAGGGCTATATCCCATGCTTTGAGCTTCTGACATTACATCAGGCAATCCTCCCTCGAGGCCCGGAATGTTCTTTGCGCCCCATACATCTTTCAATTTAAATCTTTTAGAGATTTCAATATACTGCCACAGGTCGGGCATGGAATCACCTACCGGGACAACTTGCTGTTTCCAATGCTGAGTCCTTCTTTCGGCATTGCCATAGGCTCCCCATTTCTCGTAGATCATAGCCACCGGCAATACGAGATCGGCAACTTTGGCCGATACGCCGGGGTAACTATCTGATACGACAATAAAGTTATCCAGCTTACGTGCCGTTTTTATCCAGTGATTGGCATTGGCTGAGCACATAAAGGGGTTGCAAACGTTTACCCAGGCAAATTTGATCTTTTCATCTTCCATATCACGAAACAATTTCATGATATGTGAACCCACTTTCGGGTTGAGCGTGCCTTCAGGCAGTTTCCATAGTTTCTCAGATACTGCCCTGTGCTTTGGGTTGGCAACCACCATATCGGCTGGTAGTCTGTGAGAAAAGGTTCCAACTTCCCGTGCCGTACCACATGCTGATGGTTGTCCGGTCAGGCTAAATGCGCCATTACCGGGTTTGGCCTGCTTCCCGAGCAGGAAGTGAACCATGTATGCCTGTTCATTCACCCACACACCTCTCGTATGCTGGTTCATTCCCATGGTCCAGAATGAGACCACTTTTCTTGATTGCTCAATATACAGGCTGGCAAGAAGTTTTAGTTTTACTTTGAATGAGGACATATCCTCATCAGGATCACCTTTCGCAATTTCGGCAGTCTGACTCAGGGTATAAGGTTCCAGTGCTTCTTTAAACTCATCAAAAGAAATGGCCCAATGAGCTCCGGCTTTTCCGGCATTCTTCATCTCGATGGTATCACCCTCATTATAACCGAGATAGTTAAGAGTCACTCCTTCTGCCTGCGATACTTTCTTTGCTACCTGGTGTTTTACCGTTTCTCTTTCTTTATCAGTAAGCCCCGCATGGTCAGGCTTACGCATCCCGTAACCTGTGTTCACAAAACCTGTTACGTACTGTGTGTATTTGTCAACAAATGCCTGGTCGATAGCTTCAGGATTGTTATACACAATCTCGCGTGCGATATAATTCCATATTGCAAGGTCGGTGTTGGGCTTAAATATGATGTCTACATCTGCAAGGTCCGAGCAGCGGTTTGTATATGTGGACAGATTCACAATTTTCACCTTATCAGGGTCAGACAATTTTCTGTCGGTAACCCTTGACCACAATACGGGGTGCATTTCGGCCATGTTGGCCCCCCAGGTAACGACAGTATCAGTTAGTTCAATGTCGTCATAGCATCCTGCCGGTTCATCGATACCAAATGTTTGTATAAACCCGGCTACCGCTGATGCCATACAATGGCGTGCATTAGGGTCAATATTGTTTGACCTGAACCCTGCTTTCATCAATTTGGCCATGGCATATCCTTCCTGGACGGTGTATTGTCCTGATCCGAAAATGCCGATGCCGGTAGGGCCTAACTCATCAAGACTTCTACGCATCTGTTTTTCCATCTCGTCGTAAGCCACTTTCCATGAAACCGGTTTGAACTTACCATTTTTGCTAAAGTTTCCGTTTTCGTCCAAGCGCATCAATGGCTGTTTTAACCTGTCGGCCCCATACATTATTTTAGCATTGAAATAGCCTTTAATGCAGTTCAGCCCGCGGTTTACGGGAGCAGCGGGGTCGCCTTTAACAGCGACTATCCTATCATCTTTTGTAGCCAGCATAATCCCACATCCGGTACCACAAAAGCGGCATACGGATTTATCCCATCTCCATCCACCTTCAGAGGGTGGTGGGGTATTAGCCATCATGGATTTGGGTAAACTCATTCCAACAGCAGTGGCAGCGGCGGCAACGGCAGTCGTTTTTACAAAGTCTCTTCTGTTTATACTCATGATATCTTAATTGAAAATGAAAGAGCAATAATTAATTAAATCCACGAGATTAGGTCAAACCATGATAAAGCAATTCGTTTACCATGGTTTGAGCCGTATTACTCGTTAATGCACATTATTCAGAGTATCTTTTACGAAATTCTGCAGCTGCAGCCTTACGCTTGGCGACCTCTTCAGGATTCGATTTTCCAAGAAACCATTTGTGCATGTCACTATTCAGTATTTCATCGAGCAGATTTTGTACATTCTGTGCTCCGGCTGCTTTGCCTTCTTTTTTCGCATGATCAATGATTTCTTCGATGCCGGGTACCATCTTAGTGTAGAAGTTTTCAGCAAGATCGTAGTTTCCGTGCCATTGTGTATAATCCGGTCCCATCATGGACGCACCCATCCTTGCCCTTCTCCCTTCGTGGTGCCACAGGTAGAAATAGTGCCACTCAATTTCTTCATCAAAAGCAATGGGGGTGATCAGCTTATTTTTCTTCAGCTCTTTCATCAGGGCTAAAGCGGGCTTGCCATATTTGTCGTTATACATGTTCACCTGATTATCATATTGATAATAGAAGCTTGCCACATAATCTTTTGTATGACATTGGAAACAAACATTGTTCATGTTCTTACGCCTTTGCTCCCATGTGAGGAAGTCGGCAGGCAGCGGCTTTCCGTTTGCTTCATATTTAGCCAATTCGGCAGCATCTATCTTTTCCGAAACCTTTGGCCTTAATGTCCAGCTTATCCTGTCGCCAACGTCATGCGTTACCGTTTGATCAGGTGTCGCACTCATATGGCAGGTGGCACAAGTAGGAGCAGCAGAATAGTCCTGCCCGACAATCCATGGCTGGGCATCAAGATTCATCTTTTCACGATGTGCATGGTAATTAATGCCATGCTTCGATTCGTTATATATTTCCAGTTGCGGATGATCAGGTCCCATATGGCATTTGCCACAATTTTCAGGCTGTCGTGCCTGTCCGATTGAGAAATGATGCCTGTTATGACATGCTGAGCATGAACCCTTTGATCCATCCAGATTTATACGGCCCATACCTGTGTTCGGCCATGTTTTAGGATCCAGTTTCAGGACACCCATGTCGTTGTGTTGTGCATCGCCATTTTCATCCAACTGAAGTTGAACTCTGGACCCGTGACATTGCCAGCAACCTGAAGCTGCGGCTGGGTTTGCTCCGTCCAGATATGGTTCATGGCCTTCAACAACCTCTGCCAGCACATTATCCAGTGATCCCATGATCATTCCTGCATCAGCATGATGGCTGGTGGTAAATTGTTCAGCTTCTTCCTCATGACATTTAGAACAGTCATTTGGAGTGACAATTGTTGCTATGAATTCTCCTTCATGTTCATATCCGTCAATGTCACCTTCATCGGCCTTATGACACTCCAGGCATCCAACACCCACTTCTGCGTGTTTGCTGATGCGCCATTGTTCCACAATAACTTTTCCGGCACCTTGTTCGCCGTGACAGCTGATACAGTGCCTTGTTCCTTCATCCACAATTGGTGAAGCCTTGTAATTAGGGTCAGCACGCTGAATTTCTTTTGCCAGGGCGATGAGTAAAACCACAATGAATACAATGCTTAGCACACCAATAATGGTTCTTTTAGTATTTAAATTTGTTGCCATTTCTTTATGTTTTTGGTTAATCTTTTAATTATCTGTGATTGATTCAATGTCCGAAGATTTCCCATACAAGGAAAATATTTATTGTGAGCATTCCTGCAACACCTATCCAGAACCCTATTTCTTTACCGGGCAAGATCTTATCAAAAAATTTATCGATAAATGGCCAGAAGAAAAGGATAAGTATAAAAATCATCGGTCCCAGCACTCCAAGAAGCAAATTGGTGACTTTTAGCCATCGGAATACAGGGAAGAAATACCATTCAGGTTTGATATGTAATGGTGTTACATTTGGATTTGCAGGCTCGCCCAGTGTTGCCGGGAAAAGAAGTGAGAGCGAAACTAAAACAATCATAATGATTGAAACCATGATCAATTCAGTAAAAACATGATCAGGCCACAATGGGAATGTTTTCTTTTTCTTCTCATCTTCACCTTTAAACTTGAGCTCACTAACGCCATGTGCCCTGATAAGGTATACATGGCCTGAAATGGTCATCACAATCAGGATGGGTAGCAAGACAACGTGAAACAAATAGAATCTGGTTAATGTATTTTGTCCTATCTCAGACCCGCCTCGCATAAAGTCGGCAAGCCATTCACCAATAAAAGGAGTTGCTCCGGCAATTCCGGTACCAACTTTCATTGCCCAATATGACATTTGTTCGTAAACCAGTGAATATCCGGTAAACCCAAACATTAATGTCAGCAGGAAGAGTACCACTCCAAACATCCAGTTAATATCTCTGGGTGATTGGTAGGTACGTGTGAAAAAGACTCGCAACATATGTAATAGCAATGCTGCAATCATGATATTTGATGACCATCTGTGAATGCTCCTGATAAGCCATCCAAAATCTGCAGTATAAGTAATGTATGCGATGCTCTCGTAGGCTTTGTCGGTATCAGGCACATAATAGAAAATGAGCATGATACCTGTTATTACCTGAACAACAAACATATATAGAGGAGTACCGCCTAATGCCCACCACCATCTTTTAAGGTGATTTGGGATAGGCTCTGCTGTCATTTTGATCAGGGCTTCCTGATCAATGGGGAATGATTGTTTAATCCAATTTCCTAGTCCCATGATTAGCCCTCCTGATCTTTAAAATAAATGAATACGTTGTCGTCTTGAATCTCAGTACGATATGTTTCTAAAGGAGCAGGAGGTGGTCCGGCTACAACATTTCCATCTTTATCAAATCTACCGGCATGACAGGGGCAGTAAAATTCTTGCTTATCTTTCTCCCAATAAACGGTACATCCCAGATGCGTACATACGGTAGACATGGCTTTAACCTCACGTTCACCTGTACGAACAAGTACGAGATCCTTTCCTCGAAGATCAGTGATCTTTCGGGAGGAGTTGAGTGGCAATTCATACAGGTGCATGGTAAAAATTCGCCGTGTAACATCGCGTTTTTTAGGGGTGATAAACTTGAACCCCATCGCGGTTATACCGGCAAATGCAGCACCTAATGGTATGAATGCCAACATGTTTTTTAATGCATCTCTTCTATCCATAAAATTAATATTTTGGTTTAGTCCTGGCTAAAGAAAGTTGGTTTGAAGGTGACCATGATCCAGCCGGCTCCGTTGCTGTTATTGTAGTTATCTCCATAGTAGTGAGCTGGTTGTTTTACTGCACGCATGGTCTCCGTTGCAAACATTGTTGAGTATCCGGCACCAATAGTAACATTTTTGGCTGCGGCATATGTAACTGAGAAGTCGACTTCTGTTCCCAGTCCACTGCTTAAGTCTTCCAGGGTGCCATCGTCCTGATTGGGCATAGAAACTGTTGCTGCAGACATAAAATAATGTGGGATGAGTGCAAAAGTAAGTTTCTCATAAGTATATTTCATAGGTAGGTAGATGTCGATCAGTCCGACATTTCCGTGGCCGTTTCCAACATAGAAATAGTCCATCCATCCATTGAACTTATGGTTTGTTCCGTACAAAGGAGTGAATGACTGGTCTTTCATATCAGGATCGCCCTGGTCTACTGTGGAAGTACCTGAGAGGTATTCAAAGCCAAGCCCGAATGAGAAGTTTTCAATCAGGTGAAGAGAAATATCACCTCCAAAGTACATGGCGGCAAGGTCATGATTTGCTGCATTTTTTCCTCCCTGGTAGTAGGCTGCCAGATTAAACTTAAAATTTTCGGCTTTATGTGAAAATCTACCTCCAATTGTTTGGCTGTAAGCTACTTGCTCATCATATATTTCACTGGTGTCAGCAGCATCGTATGCCATGCCATTGTTCAAAAACAGTATACTCAAGCCTGAATTGCCAAAATTTACATGATAATGTATCAGCTGGAAGGTTTTATAATTCTTATTTTCATATTGCAGTTTGTACAGGGATTCCCCCATTGCATTATAAGCAATTCCAACATCTATTTTATGTTTACCGCCAAATTTCAGGCCTAGAATTGCAGCATCGTGGCTGCGTGCCTGCTGTGCCCAGTTAACGCTACCAAAGATCCTGTGATCATCATAAATGATCTCCTGGCGACCAATTTTCAGATAAACATTTTCTCCAAAGAAGATTTGCCCCCAAGCCTGGTGTACAGAGAATCCATTAACATCACGGGCATTTAATTGTTTAACATCTCCCCAAACCCTAACATCCTGCAGGCTCACATACGCCTTAAAGTTTTGGTTTGCGAAAAATCCATTCAGCCTTGTACGTTGAGATATGAAGCTGGCTGGGTTGGCATCATCAGGGAATAATGTTTTATACCCATGACGGTATTCGAAGCGAGGTCTGATTTCTGCTGAAACGTTTACTGATTGGGCGATGATATCGCCGACAAAAGCAAAAATGAACCCGGAAAAACAAATAAAGAGTAGAATTTTTTTCATAATACGTTTGGTTTATTTAACAAGTTGAGGATCTTTAATTTGGTAAAATACCACCCGAATATAGTAAATAAAGGATTAACAACAGCAGGATTCTTTTGCACATTTTTATAATTTAGAAAAGTTCTAGATTAGGGATAGGAAGGAGAAAAAGGGTTAAGCTTAGGGGGTAGGGGAGTTTAGGGCATAAAAAAAGCCCCACTCAAAAAGAGGGGGGCTTAAATAAAAGTTGGCGACGACATACTCTCCCACAATAGCAGTACCATCTGCGCTGACAGGCTTAACTTCTCTGTTCGGAATGGGAAGAGGTGGGCCCTGTCGCTATAGTCACCATAAGACCTTCGACCGCTGCAGTTTTTTGCGAAGGCGGTCATAATTTCTTAAAAAAGACATATCGAGAAAGAAAATACAACGAGATAATGAATGAAAAAATGTATCCTGGTAGAAAGCTATCGGGTAATTAGTACTACTCGGCTTTGACATTACTGCCTTTACACCTGTAGCCTATCAACGTCATCGTCTATAACGACCCTTAAAGGAAACCTCATCTTAAACTGAGTTTCGTGCTTAGATGCTTTCAGCACTTATCTCATCCAAACATAGCTACCCTGCGATGCAGCTGGCGCCACAACAGGTACACTAGAGGTTTGTCCAACCCGGTCCTCTCGTACTAGGGTCAGGTGTTTTCAAGTTTCCAACGCCCACAACAGATAGGGACCGAACTGTCTCGCGACGTTCTGAACCCAGCTCGCGTGCCACTTTAATGGGCGAACAGCCCAACCCTTGGGACC
>JBDLIJ010000099.1:0-11024 GCA_039714935.1 Bacteroidota bacterium
TAGACCTACCACTGATGATATACCCTCCGTCATTTGCTTGCTTGACTGAATATGGAGTATTACTCTTTCCAAAACTGTAAATTCTTCTCCATTTTTCATAACCAACACTATCTGTTTTCAAGAGTAAAAAGTTTAAGGAATCATCCTGGGTCTCGTATTCCCCACAAAAAATAATCCCGCCATCTTGAGTAATGTTTGTGTTAGTGAAATTAATTTTACCGCCAATTGGGTTTAAATACGTCTTTGTGAGTACCGTATCATAAGCATTGTTAAAACGCCAAAAAATAGCCTCATAACTCCCTCCCACTGGAATACGTGCAGACCCTCCTAATATAAAACCATTGTTATAAGCTTTAAATGAACCACCATAGCCTGGATCATGCCTTTTGCCAATTTCATCAATATAATTTATTATTGTAAAATTTCCATCATGATCGATCTTGACGAAGGCAATTTCTCCGTAATAAGAAGATGAATCGTTCAAAATGCCACAGGAAATAAACTCACCATTCTGAGTAAAAACACTCCGTGTAAATGAACCCTGCCAGTATTCCTCGAAGCAAGTATTAAAATAAGATGATTGACTTGATGCATCAGCGAACATCAACATTAGCACAACCAAATGTAAGAATCTCATTCTAAGCATCTTCAATAGAATTATTGTTTCACCATCTTCACCACACTCACCCCTTCCCCACTCCTCAGCACCCCATAATACAAGCCCACTGGCAGGTGACCGGGTGACCATGTGATCTTGTGAGTGCCTTGGGGCATCATTCGGTCTTCAATTTTATATACCACTTCTCCAATCATATTGTATACTGTAAACTGTATATCGGATATTTCTTCCAGTTCATACTCTATTGTGGCTGAGGTGGTGAAGGGGTTGGGGTAGGCTGTGAATGTCCGAATGGGTTTCAGTTCATCTACTCTGACAGATATACATGTATCAATTTCCAAATCGCATTGATCCACTCCGTTTATATATACAACTTCATCACCCTCGTAGTAGCATCTTAGATAATAAATATGCTCGAAACTTATCATAATTTCCAACAATCCTGTCATTGCACCAATACCTTCAATGACATCAATCGGTGTAGATGCCTCGTCATATTGGTACGTCCATCTTTTCCTGAAAGAATCTCCCACCAATACGGAGTCAACGGCAACGGCAACTAGATCATACGCTATAGCAGTATTTAATGTATCTCCTAATTCTAATGAAAAGTCATACAAAAGCCATTCTCCATTACTATCATACTGATATACTTTTCGTTCGACTGTATCTTCCCTTATGGCTGTGTAGTAATAGGGACCTGTGAATATTTGCGAACACTCAACATCATAGTCTATTCTTCCAATCTTTTTATAAAGAAGGTTGTTTATAAGGGTATCGCCCATAATAACATCATCCCAATGGCGTGCATACCAAATCATCGGTCCAGGTGGATACGGATGTTCACATGATTTCCACACTGCATTTGAATCGGGAAAGGTATAATAGGATTGCGCCTGCATGCCTGTGATTCCTGAAAAAATCAACGAAAGAAAGATAAGCGTTCTTATTCTTATTCCTTGTTCCATGTTCGTTATTCGTTATTCCCTGAAAGGGCTGTATCGTAATCCCCTGTACGGCTAAGATACAAAAAAGGGTGACCTTCTGCAAGTGGAGGTGGTGAGGGACCTCCCGGCTATTGGCAGTACCTTGGCAAACCAGCATCCCTATCTATTAATACCCGAAATCAGAAAATGTCGCAAGCAAACACATGGAAAATGATAACTAAATGGTACATGAAAAATGCCGAATCGACAATCGTCCAATCAAAAAAGGGAGTGGCAACGCCATCTCCCTTTTTTGTAGCCCCGACAAGAATCGAACTTGTATCTAAAGTTTAGGAAACTTCTATTCTATCCATTGAACTACGGGGCCGGAAAATTGTCAATTCTGTATTCTGTATTGTCAATTTTCGAATTGTGGGTGCAAAATTACGAAATCTTTGCTAAAACGCAATAACACTGATGTCTGAAAAGCGAGCTTTGAACTATTTTTGAATGCACTTCAGACTTCAAACTTCTATCGTTAAATAAGCCCTTTCGCGTGCTTCTCACCAATCACCTTCAGCATGTCTGCTGTCATCTCCGGAAGCCTGAACTTGGGATTCCAGCCCCACTCGGCACGGGCGGCACTGTCGTCCATATTGTTTGGCCAGGTGTCGGCAATGGCTTTCTTGCCAGGGATCACATCATACTCCATCACGAAATCAGGAATGTGCTTCTTCACTTCCGCGGCAATGATCTCAGGATCAAAACTCATCGCTGAAACGTTAAAGGCATTGCGGTGAATCAGCCTGGCAGGATCTGCTTCCATAAGATCAATGGCTGCATCCAGTGCATCAGGCATGTACATCATGTCAAGGAAGGTGCCGGCCGGCAACGGGCAGGTGAACTTCTTGGTTTTGATGGCTTCATAATAGATCTCTACAGCATAGTCGGTAGTGCCTCCACCCGGAAGGGTGACGTTGGAAATGATACCGGGATAACGTAGTCCGCGCGTATCAACGCCATAACGTTTGTGATAATAATCGCTCAGCAGCTCACCCGCTACCTTGGTAACACCATACATGGTAGACGGGCGCTGAATAGTATCCTGTGGCGTGTCGTCAAGTGGTGTGCTGGGACCGAAGGCACCGATCGAGCTGGGAAAGAATACGGCACATCCGTGCTCGCGTGCTACCTCAAGTACATTATATACACCGTTAACGCCAACATTCCAGGCTGCCTGTGGTCTTTCTTCCGCTACGCCGGAGAGCAAGGCTGCCAGGTTATAAATGGTATCTATATTATATTTCTTAACTACATCAACAATACGCTCAGGCATGGTGGCATCCACCATTTCCAGCGGGCCGGAATCCACCACGTCCTGTGTGGGCATGGTTTTACGGTAACCAGCAACAACATTATTTGCGCCGTAAATGCTACGCAGACGCATGGCAAGCTCGGATCCTATCTGTCCGGCAGTTCCGATGATCAGAATATTTTTCATATGGCTTGATTTATTGTTTGTTATTTCTTTAACATTATGGGTTGGCAAAATTAGTGAAATATTTGAAAGTTTCAACTCTTTGTTGGATGGGGACGGGGGACGTATACTACTTATTTAACCTGTATTGAATTAATCTGCTTAGTTTTTTGAAATGGTAACGATAGATTTTGACAGGATTGCGTAATCTTCATTCCCCGTCCCTCACCCCACTACATTAAAAGTGCTTAAGCTTACTAAGTTATTTAGACTGAATTTAGCAAATAAGTAAGAATTTATATTTTATATTTGCAGTCCTTGTTATAAAATAAACAGTACTAATAACATAAATTCAATCAGACATGTACGGAAAAATTAAAGACCACCTTCAGACAGAACTGAGCAATATCAAAGAAGCCGGTTTATTCAAGGATGAGCGTATTATCATCTCTCCGCAAAAAGCCGATATCCAGATAAACACCGGACAGGATGTTTTAAACTTCTGTGCCAACAACTACCTTGGCCTTTCAAATCATCCCAAGCTTGTTGCTGCGGCCAAAACGGCCCTCGACTCACACGGTTACGGGATGTCGTCAGTACGTTTTATCTGTGGAACACAGGATCTGCACAAGACCCTTGAAGCCAAGATCGCTGAATTTTTCGGTACCGAAGATACCATCCTCTATGCAGCATGCTTCGATGCCAATGGTGGTGTGTTTGAGCCACTGCTCGGACCTGATGATGCTATCATCTCCGATTCGCTCAACCATGCTTCCATCATCGACGGTGTAAGGCTTTGCAAAGCACAGCGTTTCCGTTATAAAAATGCCGACATGGAGGACCTGGAAGCCAAACTGATAGAAGCCAAAGATTGCCGTTTCAAGATCATCGTCACCGACGGTGTGTTCTCCATGGACGGAAACGTGGCTCCTCTGGACAAGATCAACGAGCTTTCTAAAAAATATGATGCCATGATCATGGTAGATGAGTGCCACTCAGCAGGCGTTGTCGGAGAAACCGGCCGCGGGGTGACTGAACTCTTCAATATCCGTGGCGAGGTGGATATCATCACAGGAACGCTGGGTAAGGCCTTTGGCGGTGCCATCGGCGGCTTCACAACAGGTAAGAAAGAAATTATTGAGATACTGCGCCAGCGTTCACGTCCGTACCTCTTCTCAAACTCCATCCCTCCCATGGTTGCCAACGCAGGTATTGCTATGTTCGATATGATGGCAGAGACGACAGAATTACAGGACAAGCTGCATGAAAATACTGAATACTTCGTAGAGAAGATGCTCGCAGCAGGCTTCGACATCAAGCCTACCAAATCAGCTATCTGCGCGGTGATGCTGTACGATGCAAAGCTCTCACAGGTGATGGCCTCCAAGCTGCTTGAAGAAGGTATCTATGTGATCGGCTTCTACTATCCTGTTGTCCCGAAAGGAGAAGCAAGGATCCGTGTTCAGCTGTCGGCCGGACATGACAGGAAGCACCTCGACAAAGCTATTACCGCCTTCACAAAGGTGGGAAAAGAACTGGGTGTTCTTAAATAGTTTAAGGACATGCACATTCCGGTTAAGGCCCGACCCTACACAGGTTGGGCCTTTTTTTATAGAAGATAGAAGATAGAAGATATAAGAAGTGGATTTATGAAGGAGAAGGAGATGGAGATTGTAGAATGCTGAGTGCTTCTTCTATCATCTTCCTCTTACTCCTTCTACTTTGTCCTCAACAATCAATCACATATAATGTGCCTGCAGATTATTCATGGATCAGAGTAGATTCTCAGGAAGAATAAAACTGAATTTCTTTACCTTTGCGAAGTAATTACGGATATCATGGATCACAAGCTATTTATATACAACACCCTCAGCAAGAAGAAAGAACCTTTTGAGCCACATACACCTCCTCACATTGGGATGTATGTTTGCGGACCCACAGTGTACGGCCACCCACACCTGGGCCATGCCCGGCCGGCTATCACCTTCGACCTGGTGTTCAGATATCTGCAACACCTTGATTATAAGGTTCGCTATGTACGAAATATCACCGATGTAGGGCACCTGGAGAACGATGCTGATGAAGGGGAGGATAAGATCGCCAAAAAAGCAAGACTGGAGGCGCTGGAGCCTATGGAGGTGGTGCAGCATTATACCAACAGCTATCATGCTGCCATGCGGAAGCTGAATGTTCTCGACCCCTCTATCGAGCCACATGCCTCCGGGCATATCATCGAGCAGATGGAAATGATACGTAAGATCCTCGACTCAGGCTATGCCTATAAATCAGCCGGTTCCGTATATTTTGATGTGGAAAAATATAACGAAAGCCACCATTATGGCATTTTATCCGGCAGGAAGGTGGAAGAGCTTATGGCTACCACCCGTGAGCTCGACGGACAGGATGAAAAGAAGAATAGTTTCGACTTTGCCCTCTGGAAGAAGGCGGCCCCGGAACATATCATGCGCTGGCCCTCGGAGTGGAGCGACGGCTTTCCAGGCTGGCACATGGAATGCTCGGCCATGGGCACCAAATACCTGGGTGAAGAATTCGATATCCACGGTGGTGGCATGGACCTGCTCTTCCCTCATCATGAATCAGAGATAGCACAGAGTGTGGCCGCCAATGGCAAGATGCCGGTAAAATACTGGATGCATAACAATATGATCACCATCAACGGACAAAAGATGGGCAAGTCGCTGGGGAATGCCGTCTCCCTTGATGATTTTTTTACGGGGAGTCACGAGCTGCTGGCACAGTCCTACAGCCCGATGACCATACGCTTTTTCATCATGCAGGCCCATTATCGCAGCACACTCGACTTCTCTAATGATGCCCTGCAGGCTGCTGAAAAAGGATATCAAAGGATGATGGCAGCCATGGGAGTGCTTGACAAGCTCAGGGCAAACGGAAAAGCTGAAGCCTCGGTCGATATTGGCAAACTGAAAGACAAATGCCATGCTGCCATGAGCGACGACTTCAACAGCCCCATCCTCATCGCACACCTTTTCGACGGAGTCAAGATCATCAACTCCGTAAACGACGGAAAAATGGCCATTGATGAAGAAAACCTGGCACTCTTAAAAGGGCTTTATCACACCTTTGTCACCGACATCCTGGGACTGGAAAGCGAAGAAGACGAAAGCAGCGATGATGCGCTGGCAGGAAAGCTTATCGAAACCCTTATCAATCTCCGACAGGAAGCAAAAGCCAGTAAGGATTTTACCACGGCCGATAAGATCAGGGATCAACTTACTGCGATTGGGGTTGTGTTGAAAGATACTAAAGATGGGACAGAGTGGGCGTTGTAAGTTCCTAGTTCCTAGTGCCTGGTGCCTAGTTCCTAACTAAAGTTCCTAGGAGAGAAGTATAATTTTTGTGATCAACTTTTTTTATTATTAATTGAGTTTTTTTGAGCTGTTCGGACACTACTCACAAAAATTGCCACTAATTCCCCACTCTCTTTCTTGAGGTTTTGAACTTCCTTCATTTCTGAACGTGTATTCAGAGAGCTCAAAATC
Source organism: Bacteroidota bacterium (assembly GCA_039714935.1). Taxonomy (GTDB): domain Bacteria; phylum Bacteroidota; class Bacteroidia; order Bacteroidales; family B18-G4; genus B18-G4. The sequence goes on from JBDLIJ010000099.1 coordinate 6,544, forward strand.
TTCAATGAGATCAGTGTTTCATGAAGTTCTTTTAGAACGATCTTCATTTTATGAATAAAGTCTTTTTTAGATTCTGCATGCAAAGCTTCACCGTAGTTCAATGCAGGAGAAATGCCTGACCTGAGAATCTGATCTGAAATAGGTTTAAGCTCTTTAAATCGCTGGAGTTTATAACTCAGATTTACAATTCCAACTCCAAATGCGATCAGGCGATCTTCCAAATTAGTATGTTTATGTTTCTTGTCCATACTAATTAATACCCAAAACATGAAAATGTCCCACCTAAATTAATATTTATTCATTATCCACTACAGATAGGAACTAGGCACCAGGCACTAGGAATTAGGAACTTAAGTGAGGATTGTTATGCAATCCGAACGAGAAAATAATTTTTCTTCCCCTTCTGAACCAGCACATATTTCCCATTCAGCAGGTCTTTTTCAGCAAGGACGAAATCATCTTTTATTTTCTGTTTATTCACCGATACCGCATTGTCTTTGATCATACGGCGGGCTTCGCCTTTGGAAGCAAAGATATTGGTTGATTCGGCCAGGAATTCTATGATGCCGGTGCCGGTTTTGATCACTTCTGCCGGGACCTCGCTCTGAGGTACGCCTTCGAATACGTTGAGCAGCATATCTTCGGAGAGTTTTTTCAGGGTTTCGGTGGTTCCTTTCCCAAACAGGATCTGTGATGCTTCCACTGCTGCATCATAATCTTCACGCGAGTGGACGCGCACGGTCAGCTCTTCTGCCAGGGCCTTTTGCAGCGGGCGCATATGTGGTGCTTCTTCATGCTGTTTTTCCAGGCCCTCAACCTCTTCTTTTGTGTTTAAGGTGAAGATGCGGATCCATTTCTTCGCATCATCATCCGATGCATTCAGCCAAAACTGGTAAAATTTATAAGGGGATGTTTTTTCAGGGTCGAGCCACACATTGCCTTCTTCTGTCTTGCCAAATTTGCCGCCATCAGCTTTGGTGATCAGCGGGCAGGTGAGCGCAAATGCTTCTCCTCCGGCTTTTCTTCTGATAAGCTCCGTGCCGGTTGTAATGTTGCCCCATTGGTCGGAGCCGCCCATCTGCAATTTGCAGTTGTGGTTTTCATAGAGGAAAAGAAAATCGTAGCCCTGCACCAGCTGGTAAGAAAACTCTGTAAACGACAAGCCTGTTTCCAGACGTGTCTTGACCGAGTCTTTGGCCATCATATAGTTGACCGTGATGTGTTTGCCTACATCTCTGACAAAATCCAGGAAGCTGAACCTGCTCATCCAGTCGTAATTGTTGACGAGTTCTGCAGCATTATCACCGGCATTAAAGTCAAGGAACTTCACCAGCTGTTTTTTCAGGCCTTCCTGGTTATGGCGTATCGTCTTTTCATCTAAGAGGTTTCGCTCCTGCGACTTACCGGAAGGATCACCCACCATTCCCGTAGCACCACCGACCAGTGCAATGGGCTTGTGTCCTGCCAGCTGAAAATGCTTCAGCATCATGATAGAAACCAGGTGGCCAATATGCAGGGAATCTGCAGTAGGGTCGATGCCCACATAAGCAGAGGTCATCGCCTTGCCCATTTGCTCTTCCGTTCCGGGAGTCATATCGTGGATCATCCCACGCCAGCGTAATTCGTCAACAAAATTCATATTGTATACTGTATACTGTAAACTGTAATTTGTATATTGTATTTTAACTGACCTTGCTCCCCGCATCAAACTCATCTTCAGGCGAGATAAAAGTAAGCTTGCCATCTGTATTTTCGGCCATCAGCACCATGCCGTTGGATTCGATGCCACGAAGCTTGCGTGGAGCAAGATTTACCAGAAAGCAAGCCCGCTTGCCGATGATATCTTCCGGTTTGTAAAATTCGGCAATGCCTGATACTACCGTCCTGATATCAACACCGGTATCTACTTTCAGCTTGAGGAGCTTTTGTGTCTTTGGCACTTTTTCGGCCTCCAGGATCGTACCAATGCGGATATCGATCTTTGTGAAGGTATCATAGTCGATGGTTTCCTTGGCCGGCTCTACGGTTTGTTCACTCACTTCATTGGCTTTTTTTGTGTCCAGAAGCTTTTGCACCTGGACATCGATCACTTTATCATCTATTCTTTCAAAAAGGTATTCGGCTTTATTCAATTGATGTCCTTCGGTCAGCAGTTCAGTGTTTCCGCCATCATTCCATTGAAGCGTTTCCATATTCAGCATAGCTGTAAGGCGCTTTGCCGTGAAAGGCAGATAGGGCTCACAGAGCACAGCCAGGTTAGCACATATCTGAAGTGAGATGTTCAGGATGGTTTTCACCCTTTCAGGATCTTCTTTGAACACTTTCCAGGGTTCGGCATCAGTCAGGTATTTATTCCCCAGGCGGGCGAGGTTCATCATCTCGGCCTGCGACTCCCTGAAGCGGAAGGCTTCCAGGCTGCCACCAATCTTCCCGGGGAAAGACCGGATCTGTTCCATCACCTTCTTATCTTCATCACTTAAGCCGTTCAGTTCAGGGACTTTACCATCAAAATATTTTTGGGTAAGCACGAGGGTGCGATTCACAAAGTTTCCGAATATGGCCAGCAGCTCATTATTATTCTTTGCCTGGAAGTCTTTCCAGGTGAAGTCATTGTCTTTTGTCTCCGGAGCATTGGCAGTAAGTGTATACCTCAACACATCCTGCTTGCCGGGAAACTCCTCCAGGTATTCATGCAGCCATACAGCCCAGTTGCGTGAAGTGGATATCTTATCGTTCTCCAGGTTCAGGAACTCAAATGCAGGTACATTGTCGGGGAGTATATAACTGCCTTCCTGTTTCAGCATGGAAGGGAAGATGATACAATGGAATACGATGTTGTCCTTGCCAATAAAATGTATCAGCCTGCTATCATCATTTTTCCAGTATGGTTCCCAGTCTTTACCTTTTTCTTTGGCCCATTCACGCGTAGCGGAAATGTAGCCTATGGGGGCATCGAACCAGACGTACAGTACCTTCCCTTCAGCATCTTTTAGCGGGACGTCTACTCCCCAGTTTAGATCCCTGGTTACTGCGCGTGGCATCAGCCCGTGGTCCAGCCAGGATTTACATTGGCCGTAAACATTCGGTTTCCAGTCTTTCTTATGCCCTTTCACGATCCACTCGCTGAGCCAGTCCTGGTATTTATCAAGCGGCAGATACCAGTGTTTTGTTTCTTTCTGTATGGGTACATTGCCGGTGAGTGCTGAGCTTGGATTTATGAGTTCTGCAGGGCTTAAAGAAGTACCACAGCTTTCACACTGGTCGCCATAAGCTTTTTCATAGCCACAACGCGGACAGGTACCCGTTATATAGCGGTCGGCAAGGAACTGATTATTATCTTCATCATAATACTGCATGCTTGATTTTTCAATGAAGTCGCCTTTGTTATAAAGGCTGGTAAAAAACTCCGATGCAGTTTCATGATGTATGGGGGCGGAGGTTCTGGAATAAACGTCAAAAGAGATCCCAAAATCAGCAAAAGACTTTTTAATGATCTCATGGTATTTGTCAACGATTTCCTGTGGACTTACACCTTGCTGTTGTGCTTTGATGGTTATAGGCACTCCATGCTCATCAGAGCCACCGATAAACAGTACATCGGTCCCTTTCGACCTGAGATAGCGCACATAGATGTCGGCAGGCACATATACCCCTGCCAGGTGCCCGATATGAAGAGGCCCGTTGGCATAAGGAAGGGCTGATGTAACCGTGTATCTTTTAAATTTTTTTGTTTTGTTTTCCATATTCACCGCTCAATAATATGCAAAGATAAAAAGATACGGGGATAATGGAGACTGCTTGTTGGTGTCAAGTGTCCCTTTTGAAGTTCCTACTTCCCAGTGCCTGGTACCTGGTGCCTATTTGAAGAGAATAATTCAAAACTCAAAACTCAAAACTTAAAACTCAAAACTCAAAACTTAAAACTAAAAACTAACTCAACCCTCACTTTGTACGCCGAAGCCTTGGCGAAGGTGTAACCCTCAACCCTATAAAAGGGGACATTTTCCAAAAAAAGGTATTAATAGATAGAGGGGGATGTATTAATCTTTTAAAACCTATGGCAGAATCACACGAATTAGGCAAGAGCGGCGAAGAGATCGCTCATGATCATCTGATCAAAAAAGGATTTCATATCCTTGAGAAAAACTGGCGGCATAACAGAGATGAAGTAGATATCATTGCCATGCAGGGCGATTATCTCATTATTGTTGAGGTAAAGACCAGGAGCACTTTTTATTTTGGCGAGCCACAAATATTTGTAACCAGAAAAAAACAAAGCTTCATGATCCGTGCGGCAAATGCATATATCGCTAAAAATGATATTAAACTGGAAACACGCTTTGATATCATCTCCATCGTGCAATCTGGCGAAAGAGTGAGCATTAAGCATATTGAGGATGCGTTTTATCCGACTTTGCAGTGAGTAGATTTGAGTATTGAGTATTGAGTATTGAGTATTGAGTATTGAGACATTATATCAC
>JBDLIJ010000100.1:0-10919 GCA_039714935.1 Bacteroidota bacterium
TTCAAATATGAACAAGGAGTGTACGATTTAATGCAGCATATGAAACAGGCCTCCCTGAATAGAAATACAACTATCTGACTATCTATATATTACATCATATGGCATAGTTTTGGCAAAATAATAATTGCACAATAAACCACAATTTATTTTATCGAAACATCTTGACCAGAAGTACTAAACCAAAGACCAAGAGCCTATTGCCAGATCAAGATTCCGGGGGCTGCCAGCAAATCGGGAAGATGAGATTATCATATATTATCGGCGAACAGGTATTCAGCATCATTGCCAGAAATTTTATATACAACCGATTCTACACTTTTATTAATATCGGGGGTCTCGCCGCCGGTTTGACATGTGCCATATTTATCATACTTTTCATCAAAGATGAAATAACATATGATCAACACCATCTGAAAAAAGACAGAATATACCGGCTCGAGTCCGATTTTTCTGTAAGTGGCAGATATCAGAAAGTTGCCAGGACCTCCTATCCTTTTGGCCCGGTCTTCAAAGAGATGTTTCCCGAGATAGAGGATTTTGTCAGGTTTCGCGAAATTGAAGCCTTAGCTGCGCGGGTTGGCAGGCGCGAGTTCTTTGAGAGAAACCTGCTGTACGCAGACTCAAGCGTTTTCAACATCTTTACACATAAGTTTATTTATGGCATTCCACACAAAGCACTAAGGGAACCCGGCAGCATCGTCCTCACGAGAAGCATGTCGGAGCGATATTTTGGAAAGATTGACCCATGTGGAAGATATTTGGAACTGGGCAATGGAACAAAGTGCAGGGTAACGGCCGTCATAGAAGATGTCCCAGGGAATTCCCACATCAAGTTTGACGGATTAATTTCCATGTCGACTTATGCCCGGTTAATTGGTGAAAGTGTGTTTCACGACCTTGAGACCAGGCAGGCATGGGCCATCAGGATTTTTACATTTATCCTTCTTAAGGAGAACACATCCATAGAAAGCATTCACAAAAAGTTCCCAATATATTATGAAAAGCATATGGCTGAATTTAGCCAGATATTAAACGGAACTTACAAGCTGATGAGTAGCCCTCTGACGTCTATTCACCTTTACTCAGGACTTGAACAGGACATGGCAGGAGGAGATATCAGCATTATATACCTCTTCGCTGTGATTGGGATTTTCATCCTTCTGATTGCAGCTATCAATTATATGAATCTGTCAACAGCGCGCTCCGCAGCCAAAGCAAGAGAAGTCGGCATTCGTAAAGTTGCAGGAGCAAGCAAGGGAAGGCTGATCCAATTATTTATTTCTGAATCCGTGATCCTGTCGCTAATCTCTTTCGCCGTCGCACTGACTGCTGCCGACCTTTTGATGCCATGGTTTAACAGTATCTCAGGAAAGTCAATAGAATTACTACACGGGATCACAGATCCGATACTATATATCACCTTGCTGATAACACTTATCGTAGGCATTATTGCTGGTTTTTACCCGGCTTTTTACCTTTCATCCTTTAAGCCGGCTAATGTTATTTACGGAAGGATGTTCAGAAATAATAAAAGAGGCATTCCCAGGAAGGTGTTGATGTTCTTTCAATTCTTTATTTCAATATCTATGATCATAGGAACCATCATAGTGTTTCAGCAATTGAAACATATCAGGACGAGCGATCTTGGATTTAACAAAGAAAACCTTTTGGTTATCACTGTGACAGATACGAATGCTTTAAGGTCATACCCGGCGATACGAGAAAAGTTCATGCAGCTACCAGGCATCCTCAATGTGTCATCTTCCCTTTTCATTACGGGCCTGGGTTCAGCAATGGATATTATGCTGGTTGAGGATACGGGACAGTATTCAAGAGCGCTGATCGGGCTTAATTATATCACACATCATTTTATTGAAATGATGGAAATGAAGATTGTGAGAGGCCGAGACTTTAATCCGAAGAATTTGACAGATGCCAGTAAGCATGTCCTCATCAATGAAACCGCGGCCAGAAAGCTTAATTGGTCTACGTTCCCCATTGGAAAAGAAATCACTGTGACCACACGGCCCGATGAACCATATAAAGTAATTGGCGTGATCGAAGATTTTCATTACGCCCCCCTTTATGAGGAAATTGGCCCCATGGTATATTTTCTTAAAGATAAGGCGCAGCAGGAGGTCCACATTCGTATAGACCAAATTAACAAATCCACGACCCTTAAAATGATCGAGCATATCTGGAAAACAATGTACCCCGAAATACCTTTTACATATATATTTCTTGATCAGGAGCTGGAGTCTGCATATCTTCATGAAGACAAACTATTGAAGTTGATGAGTTTGTTCACCATATTTTCCATTTTTATTGCCTTGCTGGGATTGTTTGGTCTTTCCTCATACATAACTGAGCAATATACACGGGAGATAGGAATTCGAAAAGTATTCGGTGCCAGCCCCTTTTCTATTATCCACCAACTATCACGTCAATACCTGACACTCATTGTGTTGGCATGTACAATCTCCATGCCCGTTTGCTGGTACCTGATGGAACTGTGGCTGGAAAACTTTGCATACCGCACCGACATCCTTCCATGGTGGTTTGTTGCCACCGCAGCAGTGGTTATCATCATTGCCGAAGCAACTGTGATCGTGCAGAGCTTAAAAGCAGCAAACAAGAATCCGGCCGACACCCTGCGATATGAATAAGGAAATATCTATTTTAGCACATCTATCTTCATAAAACAATATCAAGAGGAAAAAGGTGAAGCAATTATTGAGCGACATATGGGAATCGGTCAGTGGAACAGAACAGGATTTCACTACAGGGAAATTGGGCAGGGCCATTTTACTATTATCCATTCCAATGGTACTGGAGATGGTAATGGAGTCGATTTTTGCTATCGTCGATATCTTTTTTGTTTCCAAACTTGGCCCTGATGCTGTGGCAACTGTTGGCATCACAGAATCACTGATAACCATAGTCTATGCCGTGGCAGTGGGTCTCAGCATGGCTACCACAGCCCTTGTATCAAGAAGAATTGGAGAGAAAAGGCCGGAAAAAGCCGCTGAAGTGGCATTCCAGTCCATGATCACCGGCCTGGGAATATCATTTTTGATCGCCTGGACGGGATGGTTCTTCGCCCCGGAGATACTGATGATGATGGGTATTTCTTCAAACATCGCAGAATCTATGTCGGGTTATACTGCATGGATGCTTGGAGGCAATACCGTCATCATGATGCTCTTTATCATCAATGCAATATTCAGAAGCTCCGGTGATGCAGCGATCTCAATGAAGGTGTTGATCCTGGCAAACACCATAAACATTATTTTGGATCCCTGTCTCATATTTGGCATTGGCCCCTTTCCCGAACTGGGCATCACAGGTGCTGCTGTGGCCTCCAATACAGGAAGGGGAATTGCCGTACTATTCCAGTTGTATTTGCTCTTCGGGGCCAGGCACAGGATCAAGCTCAGATGGGCCAGCATAAAAATTGATTTTAAAATAATCAGGGAGATCCTGAGCATATCAGCCGGCGGGATCATGCAAACATTTATAGCAACCTCAAGCTGGATAGGGATGGTGAGGATATTATCAGTTTTCGGCAATGAGGTGCTGGCCGGGTATACCATTGCCATACGGATAATTATTTTTTCATTACTCCCCTCATGGGGAGTCAGCAATGCTGCTGCAACCCTGGTCGGGCAAAACCTTGGTGCCAGGAAACCTGACAGGGCTGAGCGAGCCGTATGGTTTACAGCTATTATCAACGTCATCCTTTTAGGCAGTATTGGTATCTTCTTTGTGATATGGCCGGATTTTTTCATCAGGCTGTTTATACAGGATGACGAAGTTGTAAAATACGGTGCCACTGCACTGCGCCTGATCAGCTTTGGCTTCCTGGCCTATGGCCTGGGTATGGTCATGATACAGTCATTCAATGGAGCGGGTGATACAAAAACACCAACCTGGATCAATTTCTTTTCTTTCTGGTTACTGGAGATTCCGCTGGCTTACAGTCTGGCCCTGGTAATGGGCTTCAGGGAGTATGGTGTTTTCTATGCCATATTAAGTGCTGAGACGGTTATGACCATCATAGCAGTTATTCTCTTCAGGAGGGGAAGGTGGAAGTTGAAGAAGGTATAATTCCGGGACTCCATCCCTAACATAATTTATTAACTTTACCTCTTTAAAAACCATTATAGCACTATGACAAACCGCAGAAATTTCATCAAGCAAAGCGCCGCTGGGCTGGCAGCATTTGGCATCAGCATACCAGGTATTGGAAATATTGGTAAAGAGATTGAAAACCACCTGACAACACCCATGACAGCTCCGGGACAAAAATCTGTGATGGGGCTCAGGACGGAACCCCTGCAAACGGTTCGCATAGGGCTAATAGGCCTTGGGATGCGAGGCATGGGGGCCGTAGGAAGGCTATTAAATGTGGAAGGTGTTGAGATCACTGCCCTATGTGATATTATACCGGAACGTGTGCAGAAAGCAAAAAAGATCGTTACTGATAAAGGAAGAGAGGAGCCGGCAGCATACGGTGATACTGATGATCACTGGATGAAGATGTGCGAAAGAGATGATATCGACCTGATATATGCATGCACGCCGTGGCGATACCATACACCCAATGCTGTATATGCCATGAAACAGGGAAAACATGCCGCCGTGGAAGTACCTGCAGCCATGACCCTCGAGGAGTGCTGGCAACTGGTAGACACCGCAGAACAAACCCAGCGCCACTGCATGATGCTGGAGAACTGCTGCTATGACTTTTTTGAGCTGGCTACGCTCAATATGGCACGCAATGGCGTGTTCGGAGAAGTCAATCATGCTGAATGTGCCTACATCCACGACCTTCGCAGGCTCAAGTTCGATAAAGAAACCGGCTATCAGGGGATGTGGCGCCTCAACTGGAGCAAAGATCACACCGGCAACCTCTACCCTACCCATGGGCTGGGACCTGTAGCTCAAGTCCTCGGGATCAATCGCAGCGACAAATTCGACTACCTGTCATCAATGTCGACAAAGCAGCTTGGCATGTCGCTGTACGCAGAAAATAAATTTGGTGACGACTCTCCTGAAGCAAAGCAGAGCTATGCACTGGGTGATATGAATACCACCTTGATCAAAACCAGCAAAGGCAAAACCATCATGGTACAGCACGATACTACCAGCCCAAGGCCATACAGCCGCATTCACATGATCAGCGGCACCAAAGGAATGGCCCAGAAATGGCCCGACAGGAGGATGGCACTGGAACCCGATTCACACCACTGGATGGATGATGAAAAATATGATGAGATGATCAATAAGTATGAACATCCACTGGCTAAAAAGGTAGGGGAAAAAGCACGTGAAGTGGGCGGACATGGCGGCATGGACTTTATCATGGACTGGCGCCTGATACAATGCCTGAGAGAAGGACTGCCTCTCGACCAGGATGTTTATGATGCTGCTGCCTGGTCCTCCGTCGTAGAATTGAGTGAAATATCGGTAAGAGACAGGAGTAACTCTGTTAAGGTGCCCGACTTCACCAGAGGTGTGTGGAAGGATACGAAGCCGCTGGGGATCGTGTCATAATAATTAAACATTAAGCATTCAAAATCTAAAATTCCAATATCGCCAGATACGAAGCTTTCAAGTAAGTCGTTAGTTAAACAAACCTTAGTTTGACAGATTATCTTTACGACTGATGGCAAAGAAGAAAACAAGTAAGAAAAAGAAAAAACAAATTAGCCTGAAAAGGAAGTTTATCTACTTCCTTCTTATTATGCTCGGCACGGGCGTATTATTTTCCGCACTGCTTGTACTAGCTGTCTATCTTGGCGTTTTCGGTAAATTGCCCGAACCTGTTGAGATCAGGAGCATCAAACAAAGTAATGCATCACTTGTTTACAGTTCAGACGGTGCTCTGATGGGAAAATATTATGAGGTAAACAGGCAGAGCATAAGCAATGAACACATCTCACCCTATGTTCGCCAGGCACTGATCGCCACTGAAGACAACCGCTTTTTCGAGCATCATGGCATTGACATTATCAGCCTGGGGAGAGTATTCTTTAAGTCTCTGCTACTGGGCGACCTTGACCAGGGCGGCGGCAGCACTATCAGCCAGCAACTTGCAAAGAACCTATACGCCAGAAGAAACTTTGGTTTCCTGACCCTCCCTGTAAATAAGATCAAAGAAATGTTCATTGCATCAGAACTGGAAGACGTATATGCCAAGGATGAGATACTCACAATGTACCTGAACACGGTCACTTTTGGTGAAAACGTATATGGCATAGAGGCTGCAGCATGGCGATTTTATAATAAATCTTCGTCGGAACTGAACATCCCTGAATCTGCAACACTGGTCGGGATGCTGGCCGCAAATACAACATATAATCCAAGGCTTCATCCCGAAAATGCTATAAAAAGGAGGAATACGGTGTTCTCCCGGATGCATACACAGGGCTTTATCACACAAGAGCAAGCTGAACAATTCACAAAAGAAGATCTTAAGCTTGACTATCGTCTCAGGGACAGAGCCCGTGGCATTGCACCCTATTTCCGCCATTATATTAAACAGCAAATCTTAAACCTTCTCGACGACAGTATCAATTTGGAAACGAATGGACTGCGAATATATACCACTATAGATAAAGACATTCAATCCTATGCTGAAGCTGCCATCGATATACATATGCAGAAACTCCAGAACGAGTTTGACAGGCATTGGAAAGGACGTGATCCGTGGGAAAAAGATCCGGAGATATTTGAAAAGGCACTCAGACACACTGATGAATATCAAAAACACCTGGCAAAAGAACTATCGCACGAAGAGATTCTGACAGAGCTCGCCAGAACGCACAGGAGAAATATTATCACTGCCGGGGGCGAGGAAGTCAGAGACATCAGCGCCATTGATTCACTCAGGCACTATATGCGTTTACTGAATACCGGTTTTCTGGCCCTGGACCCAAAAAGCGGAGCCGTACTTGCCTGGGTTGGGGGCATAAACTTTCAGTATCTGCCCTATGACCATGTGACCTCAAAACGCCAGGCAGGATCTACGTTTAAGCCCTTTGTTTATACAGCAGCTCTTATGGAAGGGATGCAGGCATGCCAGTATTTTTCGAATGAACAACATGTTTACGAAGAATATGAAAACTGGTCGCCCGGCAATTCAAGCGGAAAATACGGAGGCTATTACAGTATGGCGGGTGGCCTGATGAATTCAATGAACACGATCACTGCAGAAATCATGATCAGAACAGGCCCCGAACAGGTTATAAAGCTTGCGAAGGAGATGGGTGTTGAATCCTTCCTGCCAGCAGTGCCGTCACTGGCCCTGGGCACTGCAGAGGTCTCCCTCCTCGAAATGCTTACCGCATATACCGGATTTGCCAATTACGGATCATCAGTAAAACCGTATGGAATTATCAGGATTGAAGACAGTGAGGGAAATGTGATCTATGAAGCAGATAAAATATCTCATCATCCGAAAGCTTTCAGCAAAGACATTGGCTCACTCATAAACACCATGCTTCAGTCTGTTGTTGACAGCGGCACGGCATCATCTGCCCGAAAAGTTTATGGCTTACGCTCTGAACTGGCCGGCAAGACCGGCACAACACAAAACAATGCCGACGGCTGGTTTATTGGCTTCTCCCCCAACTTTGTAGCCGGAGCCTGGGTAGGGGCAGAATTGCCATCAGTGCATTTCAGAACCACAGCATTAGGGTCAGGAGCACATATGGCCTTGCCCATCTTTGCCCGGACGGTAAAAAAGATGGAATCCAGGCAAGCGCTAAAAAGAAAATACCTCACAGCTTTCAATCCTGTTTCTGACAGCCTGATGGCTTGTATTGATTGCCCGGCATATTCACGAGACCTTCCCATAGAGCACCTCAGCAGAAAGGAGATCAGAGAATTCCGGAGAGAGATCAGAAAACGGGAAGATGCAATGGAAGGTGATACAGCAAAAAAGAGAGGCCTTTTCAGGAAGATAGGGGATTTCTTCCGCAGGAAGCGGTAGGGATAATCCATGAAGTTACCCGTTGATCATAGCAAATCCGCCATTCATACAATTGTTCTTGACATTCGCTCATATATTTAGTATCTTTATCACTGTCAATAGAGCTATTGCCAAATCAGCTTCAATCTTATCTCAGTAACAAAAAGTTTTGGAAATCAAGTATTAATCTAAAACTAATTGTCATGAAAAAAATTGTAGCCTTTATTATCGTGTTATTCCCCCTTGTCCTGGCTGCCATAACTGTGATTCCGGCAGGACCGGTTTCCGGTACATGGACGCTGGACAAATCACCCTACTTCGTCACCGGGGAAATTTATGTTGAAAGTACCGCCATGCTGGAAATTGAAGCCGGGGTAGAAGTAATGTTTACCGGATGGCATAAATTTATTGTTTATGGATCCCTGATGGCGTTGGGAGAACCGGAACTTTGGATCCGCTTCACTGTAGCAAACCAACATTTCCGCTGGCATGGCATCAGGTTCATGGAGACCACGGTGCCGTCCGTTCTGGATCACTGTATTATTGAATTCGGTCATACTATCATGGACCCGACACCAAACCTGGATAATTGCGGAGGCGGGATATTATGCTATAATACAAATGACCAGCTTAGCATCAAAAACTCTATCATCAGATATAACCAGGCATGGTTTGGCGGAGGCATTCACATCCGGAATTCGAGCCCCGTAATTGACAACTGCAAGATCATAGATAACATTGCAGAGATTGGCGGTGGGATTGATGTCCTGGAGGCAGGAAACCCACAGATCATTAATTCCCGCATTGCTTCCAATGAGGGTTCGCATGGGGGCGGCATTGCCATGAATGATTGCTACCCCCTGCTCAAATTCAACACCATCATAAATAATTCAAGCAGCTATGTGGGCGGAGGCCTGTATATGCATACTGTTGCAGATTTCATGTTAGAACGAAACATCATTGCTTTCAATAGCTCACAGAACGGAGGCGGGATTTACCTGAATAACTCAAATGGCTTATTCAAACATAATACCATCAGCTATAATGAGGCCGTGAAGACAGGAGGTGCTTTATACCTTGTAAAAGCAAGCCCCGCGTTTAACAGCGACCTGCTCTATTATAATCAGGCCAGCTTATTGGGACATCAGGCATGCCTGGCCACGGAAGATAGTGATCCAACATTTGAATACTGTAATGTACAGGGTGGCAAGGAAGCCTTTTCAGGTACTGGCTCAGGTGCGAATTACTCAGGCTTATATGCACACTGCATAGAAGGAAATCCAAGATTTACCAATGTGATGGAGGAGGACTTCACTATTACATGGCATAATTACCCCTATCCCGACTACTCACGATCAGCATGTATTGATGCCGGATGCCCGGGCTTAATACCGGAGCCTGACGGCACCTGCTGTGACATAGGAGCATTTTGCTACTTCCAGAAACTGGATGTGCCGGAGAACCTGGCCTCCTGGGTTGGCTCACAGAGCTATTTCGTTGCCGGATGGGAACAGGCCTTCGGATCACTAGGCTACCTGCTTGATGTAGCCCGGGATGAAACATTCATAGATTTGATATATAACGGTCACAAAATAATTGAGGACACGCTGTTCCCGGTAATACTGCCCGAGCCAATGGATATATGCTATTTCAGGGTGCGGTCATATAATACTGCACTGATAAGCGCCAACTCAAGTATACATATCGTATTCCTTAATCCAGCCTCTGAAGATGAGCACCTGAGCGAAAATATTAAGATATATTCAAGCAGGAATGGTATTCATGTGAACATCAGCCAGAATATTGATGTTACAGGTGATTTATGGGTATATGATATGCGGGGGCAGCTGCTTGTACAGGAAAGAATATTTCCGGGATTAAACAACATTAACTACGATGGCCCTGATCAGGTATTGATTGTTAAAGTCCTTATGAATAAAACAACATACCAGCAGAAGATATTTCTGCATTGAAGCATAAACAAAGCAAGTTAGTGTTATTGCATCCGTCATCGTCACCTTAATTAGGGGAGATGGCGGATGCGTTTTTATATTGGCTCAGGTCATGACGATTGATGGCAATTTCCTTCTGCTATCATATCCATTTTGTTATTATTTATTTAAAACTGTGTGACATTTTTTAATGTTGGGTATTAATATAATAAAAGAGCAGACTAAAATTTGTGATATGTTAATACAGGAAATAAAATCGAAAATTTTTGAGATCAAAGGTTCTAAAGTAATGCTTGACTTTGATTTATCACGTATGTATGAAACTAAAAACAGGACACTTAAACAAGGTGTTGCAATGCTGTCAAGTGTGTTAAAAAGCCAAAAGGCCATTGAAGTTAATATTGCAATAATAAGAGCATTTGTATTTCTCCGGCAATATGCCTTATCTCACGGAGATCTAACGGATAAACTACATGAGTTGGGAAAAAATATAATAAACAGTTTAAAGATATTTATGAAGCAATAAATTATCTTTTAACGAAGGATAAAGATTTAAGTGGGCAAAATGAACGTAAAAGGATTGGATATTAAATATATTGCAGGAAGCAGGTGCTACATCTTGCGAAACATCTGGAAAACCTGTATCTTTGCAGAAGATAACTTTTGAGGTTTGAAGTTTGAGGTTTGGACTTCTGACTTCAACCGGGGCTGCTTTGGTTTTGACAGCAAGACGAGTAGGCCTGTAAGCATGCCGGGCAATGTGGATACTCCCGTAAAAAGATTTCACACCTTTTATATTTGGCGATAACAAATTCGCACTCGCAGCCTAATCGAAGTTTAGTAGATTGGCTTAATCCCGCGCCAGGCGCAGGACGAGACGTTCCGCAGATGGAGATGCCTGATTCCGGTCTGATCACGGGACGCAAGCTAAGTTCGGGCTGGTTCGGAGGAAGTCCCGGCTTCCGGACGAGATAAAGGGAATAAGGTTTGGT
>JBDLIJ010000101.1:0-10856 GCA_039714935.1 Bacteroidota bacterium
CTGCTCTCAGGGGCCATGCTGATGCTTCCGGGGCTGGTTTCTGCCCAGGATTTTGCAAAAGAGACAAGAGAAGTTGCTGAATTCACTGGTATTGATGTGGGTGGTGCCTTCACAATATACCTGAGTCAGGGTGACGAGTCAAAGATCGTTGTTGAAACAGCATCAGATCATCTGGATAAGGTCTTGACAGAAGTAAACAATGGTATTCTGGACATTTCTTCCAAAGGGATAAGAAATTTTAACAAGCTCAATGTTTACATCACCTGCCCGGAAATAAGCTCATTGAACGTTCACGGAGCAGCTGAGTTGAAAGGGAACACCAGCTTTGAGGGAAATACCATTATGATCAAATCAAGCGGTGCCTCCACAACAAAACTGGAATTATATTATGATGAGGTCATCAGCGACGTATCGGGAGCAGCAACACTTATTCTTAGCGGTGAAGCCTCCATGCATAAGGCAAAAGTTAGCGGGGCAGCGGATCTTAAAGCCAGTGAGCTGACAACAGAGCTTACCAAAGCCACAACTACCGGGGCAAGCACGGCCCATGTGCATACCACAGATACCGGTGATACCACCAGTGTGAGGGTTGCCGGAATAAAAGTGGAGGTCATAGATGATGACAGTACCATGGTCACAGTCGGTAACAGAAGTTTAATTGTTGATGAAGAAGGAAATGTTAGTTGGTCTAAAGTAAAATATCGTAAATTCAATGGTCACTGGGCCGGTATTGAACTGGGTGTCAATGGATATCTAACAAAAGATTTTGACATGAATTTCAGCCCGGCAGATGATTTTATGGATCTGCGTATGGAGAAATCTATGCAATTCAATCTCAACCTTTATGAGCAGAATGTCGCCCTCAGCAAGAATCATGAATGGGGCATGTATACAGGTATCGGGATATCATGGAACAACTATCGGTTCAGGAATCCAACAACATTGAATTCCGATTCAGCCTACCTGATAGGGTATATTGACAAAGGCATTAGTGTGAGAAAATCAAAACTTGCTATCGCCTATCTGCAGATCCCGCTGGTGCTTGAATGGCAAAACCATGCAAGCAAAAAGATCAACTCCTTTCATGTTGGCGTTGGGGTGATCATGGGCGTCAGGATGTGGTCGTGGCAGAAGAAATATTATGACGAGCTGAACAAGGAGTATACACTGACACAATACGACCCTGCTGCCGGACAGTATGTTGACAGATGGAACACCACTTCGCCGGATGAAAACAAGATCCATGAATATGATGATTACCATATGCAGCCGTTTAAGGCTGACGCAACATTTCGCATTGGTTGGGGATATGTGAACCTTTTTGCAACTTACAACCTCATACCTATGTTCAGAAAAGCTAAAGGCCCGGAGCTGCATCAATTTGCAGCAGGGATCACATTATTAGGGTGGTAAATCTGCCCTGATATCCTGAATTGAGGGAAGTGGCCGGCTGGTTGCTTCCCTTTTTTGCTTATTTTCCTTATCTTTGCAGACTCAAAAAAGAATAACTAATTCAGGAAAATCATGTCAGGTCACAATAAATGGTCTACCATTAAGAGAAAGAAAGGCGCAAATGACGCCAAGCGGTCTAAGATATTTTCAAAGATCATTAAGGAAATAACCATTGCGGTTAAAGAAAGTGGCCCTGATCCCGACGCCAACCCCAGGCTCCGTTTGGCTGTTGCCAATGCAAAAGGTGCCAGTATGCCCAAAGACAATATTACCAGGGCGATCAACAAGGGCAAAGACAAAGATGCAAGCAACTTTGTTGAGTACACCTTTGAAGGCTACCTGCCCCATGGCATTGCAGCATATGTTGAATGTACATCCGACAACCAGCAAAGAACGGTAAGCAATGTAAGGTCGATATTTAACAAATTCAGCGGCAACCTGGGCACCAATGGATCACTGAGCTTCATGTTCGACCGTAAGGGAGTATTTACCATCCCTCTGGGTGAGCTTGACCAGGAAGAATTCGAATTGGAAATGATTGATGCCGGTGCTGAAGATATAACAGTTGAAGATGCTTTTATCTCTGTCACCACAGCCATGGAAGATTTCGGCTCCCTGATGAAGAAACTGGATGAACTAAAAATTGAACCCGAAAATGCAGAATTAAGACGTATACCTAAAGATACTGTCACCCTCAGTCTGGAAGATTCCAAGAAGATCATAAAGATCATCGATGCCTTTGAAGAGGATGATGATGTGCAAAATGTATTTCATAACATGGAACTGACAGATGAGTTGGTAGAAGCAATGTAATTTAGAATCAGAAAACATAAGGAGGCATCATATAGTTATATGTTGCCTTTTTTTTTGAAACATCACTATTCACAAGGGATTCCAAGCATTATTATATAAGACAAAATACACTGCATTTATTTAAATTCTCTATAAATAATTACAGATAACAATTAATTAATTTTCGACATTTTTTGTCTTAATGTCCTGATTTACTTTTATTTAACACCTATTTCAATGCTTTCTAAATAATAAGACTGCATCTTTCTTGCTGTCTTTTAATCACTTACACCATTCTACATATATAACCTACATAATTTTCATCTTATGAAAATTATGCTAATTTTGTTTGCTTAAAAAATAATTGTTAATTATTTAACAGAGAAATTAAAGCCAAACTTCAAGATGAAAAAGGGTCTATTATTATTCATGTTTTCAGCCATATGGGCTGTAGTTTCAATTGCCCAGGATAAGAGCAGTTTTGGAATCAGGTTCAGTGGTTTTGTTAAGACTGATATGTTCTGGGATTCCAGGCAAACTATTGCAGCCAGGGAAGGACATTTTCTGCTCTACCCTGCCAACGAAAAACTTGATGCGGAGGGTAACGACATCAATGCCAAAGCAAATTTCAACCTGCTTTCCATACAAACGAGGCTTCGTGGAACCATCACAGGCCCTGATGCGCTGGGAGCAAAAACTTCCGGAGTGATAGAAGGGGCTTTCTTTGGCCATACAAGCGGAGATATAAATGGTTTCAGGCTCCGCCATGCTTTCGTTAAGCTTAAATGGACTAAAACGAGTTTACTCGTAGGGCAGTACTGGCATCCTGCTTTTGTCACTTATTGTTTCCCGGGCACGGTATCTTTTAATACCGGGGCTCCTTTCGTTCCATTTACCAGAAACCCACAGCTCAGGGTAACGCATAAGATAGGCCATGTCAACCTTATGTTTACCGCACTCTCACAGCTTGATTTTATCAGTACAGGTCCTGATGGTGCCAGCAGAAAATATATCAGGAACAGCGCAATTCCGACCCTGAACTTTCGTGCTGAATACAGAAATGTCAATACAGACGAAAACAAGGAGTTCCTGATTGGGTTCAGTATCAACTATAAAACCCTGACCCCAAGACTGGAGACAGAGAACAACTATAAGACCACACAGACGGTCAGCACTTTCTCAGAAACTTTTTACATCAAATATAAACTCCCCGAGCTAACTATTAAGATGCAGGGAGTATATGCTGAGGATCCATATAACTGGCTCATGATCGGCGGCTATGCTGTTGAAGAAATTACAGACCCGCTTAAAGATTTCAGGAATTATATCCCGATAAAAACAGCATCTGGCTGGCTCGACATCCACACCAATGGCAAACAATGGCAGCTTGGTTTGCTTGCAGGATATGCAAAGAATCTGGGGGCAGGGAAAGAGATCTTACATACGGATGAGATCGGTAGTCTCACTTATCAAAGGGGAGCCAACATTGCCTATCTCTACAGGATTTCACCACGTTTTGTCTACAACTCCGGCAAATTCAGGATTGCCCCTGAGATCGAATATACCGTTGCCGCTTATGGAAAGAGCATCGATGTGGATGGCATCGTTAATGACACCAAAGAAATAGGAAATATACGCCTGCTCTTAGGAGTATATTATTTCTTTTAAAATGAAATCAATAAAACATTATAAATTAATTAATCAACATTCAAAATTTATAGCACTATGAAAAACAAGATCACCAGTCTGATGGAATATTTCCAGAAGTACCAGGAAAGCGTTGACAATCCTGAAGGGTTCTGGGGAGATATTGCTGAAGATTATATCTGGAGAAAAAAATGGGACAAGGTTCTGGAATGGAATTTTACCGAACCCAACGTTAACTGGTTCGTGAATGGTAAGTTGAACATCACAGAAAACATTTTCGAGAGGAATCTTCCTCACCGTAAAGACCAGACAGCCTTGCTTTGGGAAGCTAATGACCCGAATGAAGCTTCAATTTCTATTACCTATGGAGAGCTTTATGAAAAGGTAAGCCAGTTTGCTAATGCACTTAAAGACCTTGGCGTTAAAAAAGGTGACAGGGTTGCTCTTTACCTGCCTATGATCCTTGAACTCCCTGTTGCCATGCTCGCATGTGCCAGGATCGGGGCCATCCACTCAATCGTATTTGCCGGATTTTCAGCCAATGCGCTTGCCGACCGTATTAACGACTCATTATGCAACGTAGTTATTACATCTGATGGTGGCTACCGTGGAACCAAAAGCATTCCTCTGAAAAGCATCGTTGATGAGGCAGTTGAGAGCTGTCCTTCAGTTGACAATGTAGTCGTTTTTAAACGTACCGGTGAAGACATCAAGTGGGTTGAAGGCCGCGATATCTGGTGGCATGATGCTATTGATGGCATGGACACTGTTTGTGAAGCAGAAGAAATGGATGCAGAAGACACACTCTTTATCCTTTACACTTCAGGTTCGACAGGAAAACCTAAAGGTGTACTGCACACCACTGCTGGATACATGATTTATGCCGAGTATACCTTTAAAAATGTATTTCAATATAATGAAGGCGACACTTATTGGTGTACTGCTGATATTGGTTGGGTTACCGGTCATTCATACATTGTTTACGGGCCCCTGCTTACAGGCGCCAAATCAGTTATGTTTGAAGGCGTTCCAACGTGGCCTGATGCAGGAAGGTTCTGGGAAGTAGTTGAAAAACATAAGGTGAACCAATTCTATACAGCACCTACTGCTATCCGTGCCCTTATCGCCCAGGGTAACGAATTTGTTACCAAATCTGACCTTAGCTCGCTAAAAGTGCTTGGCACCGTTGGCGAACCTATCAATGATGAGGCCTGGCGCTGGTATCATGACGTTATTGGAAAAGGCAATTGCCCGATCGTTGACACCTGGTGGCAGACCGAAACCGGTGGCATCATGATCACACCACTGGCCGGCATCACACCAACCAAGCCATCATTTGCTACTTTACCGCTTCCGGGTGTTCAGCCTGTCATCGTTGATCATGAAGGTAATGAACTCGAAGGCAATGGCATTGAAGGGAACTTATGTATCAAATTCCCCTGGCCGGGTATGCTGAGATCTCTTTATGGAGACCATGATCGTTGCCGCCAGACATATTTCTCGACCTATAAAAACCTGTATTTCACGGGCGATGGAGCCAAACGTGATGAAGAAGGTTATTACAGGATCATGGGACGTGTTGATGATGTGATCAATGTTTCAGGCCACAGGATCGGTACAGCAGAAGTAGAAGATGCCATTAACCAGCATGCAAAGGTTGTAGAATCAGCAGTTGTAGGGTATCCACACGATATCAAGGGAGCTGGCATCTATGCTTATGTGATCTGCGATGAACTTTCAGAAGATGAAGCACAAAGCATTGAGAAAGAAATCCGGGCTACCGTTACCAAATTTATCGGACCTATTGCTAAACCTGACATGATACAGATCGTGAGCGGACTTCCAAAGACCCGTTCAGGTAAGATCATGAGAAGGATTCTCCGTAAGATCGGTGAAGGTGATGCCACCAACCTTGGTGACACATCCACACTGCTCGACCCTGGCGTGGTTGAAGATATCATTGCCGGTGCAAAAGTTGAAGTAAAACGTTAAATCGTCATTCAATATTAAAGGCATTCCGGATTCCGCTGTGTTTCCGGAGTGCCTTTTTAAAAACCAAATATTATGGAAAATAAAAAAGTAATGAATCGCTGGCTGGTTGTTGTTGGAGCCATTCTGATCCAACTTGCTCTAGGTGCTATTTATGCCTGGTCGGTGTTTACACCTAAGCTCACTTCGGCAGATGGTGTATATCAATTTTCAGCCGGTGAAGCAGCCTGGGTATTCTCTGCCGGTCTCTTCTTCTTTGCCCTGGTAATGATCTGGGCAGGCAGAAAACTGAACAGTATCGGACCTCAAAAGCTGGCCATTTCAGGCGGGCTTGTCCTGGGGCTTGGATATATCCTTGCCGGATTTTTTGGAGATAGCTTTATCACGCAGCTAATTTTTATCGGGATCATAGGCGGCTCAGGTATCGGTCTTGCATATGTTGTGCCGATTGCTGTTGGAGTAAAGTGGTTCCCCGATAAAAAGGGTATGCTAACAGGTCTGGCGGTTGCCGGATTTGGATTTGGTGCCACGATCTGGGTTAAATGGGCCGGATCATGGGGCGGCGGACTGCTGAACAACATGGAGATCGCAGGTCTTGACGGGATCAGAAGTGTTTACCTCCTGTACGGGATCATATTCGCTATTATGGTAATCCTGGGAAGCCTTGTCATGAAAGATCCTCCTGAAGGATGGCTGCCCAAAGGATACACACCTCCCGAAGCATCTTCTGCGAATGCAACAGGCGTTGTGAATTTCGATTCAGCTGAGATGATCAAAACACCTCAGTACTATATGATATTTCTCACATTTGTGTTTTCTGCACTGGCAGGATTGATGGTGATCTATTGTATTAAACTATTTGGCATTGATGCCCTCACATATGCCAAGCTTGGCACACTTGATCCCGGGACAGACGGCTTTGCCGATACTTTCGCCTGGGCAAGCGCAACTGCAGGGACAGCCATGGCTGTTTATGCAATACTGAACGGACTTGGAAGGATCGTTTGGGGTATGGTATCTGATTATATAGGACGTAAAACTTCTATCATCCTGATGACCCTTCTGCAAGGTATTATCATGCTTGCATTTTTCTATCTTGGCGGAACAGCCTGGGGACTGATCATCGCAGCGGCCATCATAGGCTTCAACTTTGGTGGTAACTTTGCATTGTTCCCAGCCATCACAGCCGACTTCTTCGGAAATAAAACCGTTGGAAGAAACTATGGGCTGGTATTCTTTGCTTATGGTATTGCCGGAATCCTCGGACCGCAAATTGCCGGATACTTCAAAGATGCCGCCAAAGGCGCCGCTGACCCTTCAGCATGGCTGACACCCTTCGTTATTGCCGGTGTTGCATGTCTTCTGGGAACTGTCATTATCCTGCTTGCAAAAACACCCAGAAAAGCATAATAAATATATAAATCTGATAAAAAACCGATCGGCTAACCGGTCGGTTTTTTTTATTAATATGTGTATATTTGTTTCTACCTTTGCACAGCGTTATTACGTTTGACTTATATCACTAAATCTCTAAATATCATCAGCAATGCCTATCCGAACACTTGACAAAATTTTCAGGCCGAAAAGAATCGCCTTGATCGGAGTTTCAAACAATCCTAATTCTGTTGCCGGGATCGCACTCAGGAATCTCGTTGGAGGAGGATTCCAGGGGGTTGTTTATCCCATCAATCCTAAATATGAAGCAGTGATGGGAATAAGCTGCTATCCGGATGTGAAAAGTGTCCCTAATACTCCTGACCTGGCAGTTATTGCCACCTCAGGCCATCGTGTGCCGGGGCTTGTCAAAGAATGTGGTGAGGCCGGAATACTGGGCATCATTATCATGTCGGCGGGATTTAAAGAATCAGGTGAAGAAGGACGCAAGCTTGAAGAGGAGGTTAAAGCCGAGGTTGCCAAATATGAAGGCATGCGCGTGATAGGACCCAACTGCCTGGGGATCATCGTTCCCGGCTTTAACCTGAATGTCAGTTTTGCTGCATCCATGCCAAAAAAAGGTAATGTAGCCTTTATCTCACAGTCAGGTGCACTTTGTACGTCAGCGCTCGACTGGGCCATTGAGCAAAATATTGGTTTTTCCTACTTTGTATCCATCGGCAACACAATGGATGTGGGATTTGGTGATCTCATTGATTACTTCGGTCAGGATCCCAATACAAAGTCAATAGTGCTGTATGTTGAAAGCGTCACTTTTGCACGGGAATTCATGACGGCAGCCCGTGCCTTTGCTCGTAAAAAGCCCATCATAGTATATAAAGCCGGACGCTACCCTGAGTCTGCTGCTGCTGCTGCATCCCATACAGGAGCTATGGCCTCCGAAGACAATATTTATGACGCCGTGTTTGAACGTGCCGGTATTGCCAGGGTATATGATATTGGTGATATCTTTAATTTCACTGAACTTATTTCCAGAAGAAATATTCCTAAAGGGTCAAAGCTGGCTATTGTCACCAATGCCGGTGGTCCCGGCGTTATGGCCACAGATATGCTGATCTCTCATGGAGGGAAGCTGACGAAGCTTGCCGATGACACCATGGAGAAGCTGAATAAAGTCCTCCCCCCCTTCTGGTCGCATGGCAACCCTGTTGATGTAATCGGAGATGCTCCTCCCGAAAGATTTGCTGACGCAACGGAGATCGTGCTTGAAGATGATAATGTTGATGCCGTACTGGTCATCCTGACACCCCAGGCTATGACTGCACCCACCAAAACTGCCGAGGCCATTGCCAGGATATCAGAGCATCACGCGAAGCCTATCATGGCTGCATGGCTTGGTGGCCAGAGCATGAAAGAAGGCATACAGGTATTCCTGGATAAAGGGATCTCCGTTTACCAAACACCGGAACAGGCCATCAGGGCGTTCATGACACTGGCTAATTATTCAAGAAACCTGAACGTACTCTTTGAAACACCAAGAGACATTCCACTTTCGTTCAAGCTGAACAGAAACAAAGTAAGGAAGGAATATGCCACTGAACACTTTAAAAAAGAAACTATTCTTTCAGAGGATGTATCAAAGATCCTCATCGATGCCTATGGGATAAATACAACGCAGCCCCGGGTTGCACATTCGGCACTTGAGGCAGCTGACATTGCCAACAAGATTGGCTATCCTGTGGTTTTGAAGATCCATTCGCCCGACATCACGCATAAATCGGATATGGGAGGTGTTGCACTGAACATAAAGGATGAAAACTCGGTTTGGATCACTTATAAGGACATGACTGAAGGCATTCAAAAGAAGATGCCGGATGCAAAGATCGAAGGGGTTACTGTACAACCGATGTTCAATGCTAAAGATGCTGTTGAGCTGATCATGGGCATCAAGAAAGATCCCATTTTTGGTACCTGCATGATGATTGGCATGGGCGGAACGGCAGCAGAGCTGTTTAAAGACAAATCGCTTGGGTTCCCACCACTGAATGAACGACTGGCAAGAAGGATGCTTGAGAACCTGAAGATATACCCCTTGCTGAAAGGATACAGGGGCAGCACACCAAAAAATATAGAAAAGCTTATTGAGATCATGATCAGGATGTCATATCTGGCAGCTGATTATCCTGAGATCGCAGAACTTGATATCAACCCTTTGCTGGTCACTCCTGATGATGCCATCGCCCTGGATGCCCGTATCGTTCTCGACAAAGAAGTTGTTGGCAAGAAGATCCCGGAGTACTCACACCTCTTACTGCACCCATACCCGGATAAGCTGGTCAAGAAAAGTAAACTTAATGACGGCACTCCTATCTTGTTAAGGCCGATAAAACCGGAAGACGAACCACTCTGGCTTGAACTGCTAGGCAGCTGTTCAACAGAGTCGATCTATTCACGATTCAGGTATAACTTCCACTTTGATTCACATGAAATTGCAACACAATTCTGCTATATCGACTATGCACGGGAAATCGCCATCGTAGCCGAGGTAGAGGAAAAAGGTGAAAAGAAGCTGATCGGTGTCGGCAGGCTGATCTCCGACCCTGATCTTACATCTGTAGAATACGCCATTCTGATTACCGATGCTTTTCAGAAACGTGAACTGGGTACCATTCTTACAAGCTATTGCGAGGAAATAGCTAAAAAGTGGAAAATGAATCGCATCTTTGCTGAGACCACAAAAAACAATAAAGCAATGGTTACGGTATTCAAAAAACTTGGATTTGAAGTAAGCTATAACTCAGACAATACCGTGAGTGTTTCCAAGGAGTTGGGGAAGGGGAGGTAGGGATATCAGATATTAGATATTTGATTCCGGATGCTTATTTCGAATCTGGTTTTACTTGCTAATTTTTTCGCACAGGCGGTCGAAGATACCTTCGATGCTACCCACACCGTGAATACTCTGAAGTTTGCCCTGAGCATCATAATGATCTGTTAATGGCCTGGTTTGACTGTGATATACTTTCAGCCTGTTGGCGATGACTTCTTCGGTATCATCTTTGCGGCCTTCCAGCTGAGACCGTTTAAGCAAACGACCCATCAGTTCATCATCATGTACATCAAGAGCCAGCACCACATCAACTCCACCATTCATCTCTTTCAGCAATTCATCAAGATCATGTGCCTGTTGTATGGTACGAGGATATCCATCAAAAAGAAATCCATCAGTACCGGGATGTTTCTGCATAGCTGAGCGTAGCAAGTCAACGAGCAACTCATCAGGCACCAGCTCACCGGATTCAATAATACTTGTAACACGAAGGCCCAGCTCACTTTTTGCCTTGATCTCACTTCTGAATATATCCCCGGTAGAGATATGTGTTAAACTGTATTTTTCTGCCAGCTTGATACTCTGAGTACCCTTACCTGAGCCCGGAGGGCCGAAAATGATGATGTTGAACATGGGATAAATTGTTAAATGGTTAAATGGTTAAATGGTTAAATGGTTAAATGGCTAAATGGCTAAATGGCTAAATGGCTAAATTGTTAAATTGATAAATTGATTGAAATTGAAAGTCTTT
>JBDLIJ010000102.1:0-10842 GCA_039714935.1 Bacteroidota bacterium
GTGGCATTTTCTTTTTGGATCATAGCTATCTTTAGTAAGGCTTTGTACAAATCCTTGAGCTGTTCTATCTGTGCATTGAGCTGATTCAAACGCGGACTGTCTTTGACCTTCCCCAGCCTCGCCTTCTCGAGTATGAGGCCATTGAGGTCTTCGATGAGGCTGCTCAGCAAGGGATCATCTACGCCCATGGCTGAAGGGGCCATGATGGTTTCCAGCTCCTGGCTTTCGGTGATGTAGTCGTGGAGATAATGATAATACTTGTTTTGGGCTTCGAGCAGCACTTTCTGGTTGTCGAGTTCTGTGAGGCGGTGGAGCAGGATCTCCGATTGCGTGGTCAGGTCAACCACTTTATTGTCAGAGCGGAAGTTCAGCATCTCTTCCTCCGATACATTGAGGGAGTCGCTGATGCTGGCCAGCTGATTGCTGATAAAGGCAATGGTGCGCCTGGCATAGTCGTTCTTCTGGTCGAGGTTGTCCTGCTCATATACCGCCATGAGCATGTTCAGGAAGTTGATGCCCTTGCCCGCATGGGCGTCGTTCAGCTTCAGGGAAAGGATGGATGAGTATTCTTCCATGATCTCAAGGCTCAGCTTACTTGCATAGCGGCCTTTGAGCTGCTCCATCGTATTAAAACGAAACATGTAACCGGAGGTTTCCTTGGGGCGAAAGCCTGGTTTGAACCGGATGCTAAATGCAAAATTATCTGTTTCAATGTATTCGCCTGCCCGGTAGCTTTCATCTATGCTTACTTCAGGCAAATTACCTGTATTTTCCCTGGTCTGGTAGTTATGCACTTTAACATTTTCACCATCAGCACTTAAGTCTATGCTACCGTCGGGCGCTATGCTGAGATGAAAATCAAGACCTGTGAGCTGGGGGTGGTCATTTTTCCATACCACCTCAAAGGGTGCACCTCTATATGTTTCCCTCAATTGTACACGCCCTTCGACAAAATAGGATACTTCGAAGTCGAGCTCTTCCAGTGTTTTCTGTATGATGGGCCATGAGCGTATGATCTCCTGCTGGTTATAAAGGTTGGTGTATCCATCCATGAGCGCGAAGCCCTCGAGGCCCTCACCCGACATGGGGCCGGAAGCAGAGAGAGGGGAGCTGTCGGCATATTCTTTTATAAGGAGGCTGCTTTTTACCTGGTATACAGGAGTGGTGTAGCGGTTTACAATCCAGCCGATGAGCACGGCCAGGATGAGCCCTGCCACAAACCAGTGCCAGTATGCGAGAAATTTCAGGAGGAGCTTTTTGATATCAATATCGTCCTGCTGCCTGGGAGGCTGGGGTGTATGTTCAGTCATATTGCAATGGTGTTTCTTATTGGAAAAATGTGATAAGTAGTAAGATCGTGGTAACCATGGAGAGGCTGAGCGTGAAGATGCTCACGAAGTTGAGGGTTTTGTAGCCGAATACCCTGCTGGAAGGCTCTACGTAGATCACGTCATTGGGCAGGATGTAGTAGTATTCGGAGTGGATGAGCTCGGGGTCAGTGAGGTCGAGGGCAACGATTTCTTTGCCGGCATCGGTCTGGCGGAAGAGCTTTACATCTCTGTAGTCGCCCCAGTCGTTGATGTCGCCGGCGGTTCCCAGGGCCTCGAAGATGGTGAGCTGGTTTTTGTATACTGTTTGCACCCCAGGCTTACTCACTTCACCCAGTACGGTGATGGTGCGGTCGACCAGCTTTACCTGTATAGAGGTGCCTTCGATATAGTCAGTGACCTTTTCTGCCATCTCCTCCTGTACCTGTAGTACCGTTTTATTTTTTACGAATATTTCACCCAGTTGTGGAAAGCTGATATAACCTTTCTCATCCACCGTATAGGTGATAAGCTCCAGGCTGGAACCATAACTGTTACGTGTGGCTTCGGTAAGGTTGAAGAAGGCGGTGTGAAGAGGGTCGTCACCCAGTACCACGATGTAGAGGTGGTCGTTGGGGCGGATGAGGTAGGCGTCGGGGGTGAGGCTGTCGGGGTAAACCTGTCCGGTCTCTATGCCGTGCAGATAGGTGATCTCCTTCAGGGGTCGTGTGCAGGAGGCGGTTAAAAAGATCAAGATGCCGGCCAAAAGAAAAAGTTTATGGTTTATTTTCATGGAAAGGTTTATTGAGTGATGAAATCCTAATTCCTGGTGATTATTGAAGATTGGTAGAGAAGAATGGGGAGTTTTGATTGTTGAGCCCAACTTAAAACTCAAAACTCAAAACTTAAAACTCAAAACTTTATTGAGTGCTTACAGCTTCGCCCTGTCAGTCACAGGGAATGATAGCTGCTGACGAGCTTGTTTTAGTTGGTAATCCGAATCTATAAGGAGCAAAAATATTAATTAATAACTATATTATATTTTAAATAAACATAACTTATTAAATAAGGATTGTTGAAAAGAATACTCGCATCCAGCTTGAGTGATGAGATCCAAATGATTATTGATTAATATAGATTGGTAGTGGAGGATGGGGAGTTTTGATTGTTGAGCCCAACTTAAAACTCAAAACTTAAAACTTAAAACTTTTTTGAGTGATGAGATCCAAATGATTATTGATTAATATAGATTGGTAGTGGAGGATGGGGCGTTTTGATTGTTGAGCCCAACTTAAAACTCAAAACTTAAAACTTAAAACTTTTTTGAGTGATGAGATCCTATTGATTAATACCAAATAATGATTGGTAATAAAGACTTAGGGATGAGGAAATAAGAGAAAAGGCTTAATTAAACGACCCAACCTAAAACTTAAAACCTAAAACCCAAAACTTTTTGAATATTATTTAATAACTTGCATTAGATTTAAGCATGAGCAGCAAGGTATATATCGGCAGATTTCTCATATGGCGGCAGGCGCACATCAGCGACCGTTATTTTATCATTATCCTGAGTGCGCTGATCGGCTTCCTGTCGGGGATGGCGGCTTATTTTTTGAAGTCGGTAGTGTTTTATATCGAAGACCTGCTCACGGCAGAGTTTCGCATACAATCGCTAAACTACTGGTATGCTGTCTATCCGGCCATAGGCATCTTCCTTACCATCATACTGTTAAAGTTCCTGATCCGCGATAAGGACACCCACGGCATTCCGCGTATTTTGTATGTCATCAGCCGCCTCGACGGCAAGATGAAGTTCCGCAAGGTGTTCTCCTCGCTCTTCGGCAGCTCCCTCACGGCGGGCTTCGGTGGCTCCATAGGGCTGGAGTCGCCTATCATCTCCTCGGGTGCCTCCATAGGTTCCAGCATCGCCCAGGGGCTGCGGTTGAACTATCGGTATACCACGCTGCTTATCGGCTGTGGTGCTGCCGGTGCGATCGCATCTATCTTTACTACGCCCATCGCAGCTGTCATCTTCAGCCTGGAGGTGCTGATGCTTGACCTCACAACAGCCTCTATCATCCCGCTCCTGATGGCCTCCGTTACCGGTGCCATTACTACAAAACTGCTCCTTGCCGAGAATATGCTGGTACATTTCAAGGTCACGCAGGAGTTTGCCGTCTCCGACATTCCATTTTTCGTTTTGCTGGGCATCCTGGCCGGCCTGCTGTCGCTGTATTTCAACAGGATGCACTTTGCCATTGCCAAGCAGGCTGGCAAGATCAGCAATATATGGGTGCGTGCCGCGATATGTGGTGTTGCACTGGGGCTGCTCATCTTCATCTTTCCCACGCTCTATGGTGAAGGCTATGATACCATCAGCATGATCGTTTCAGGAAACTCTGCAGAGCTACTCAACAACAGCTTCTTTTATTCTTATCGCGACCATGCCTGGGTGTTTATCGTTCTTATAGTTGGCATGATGCTGCTCAAGGTGATCGCCACCACGCTGACCACCGAAGGCGGTGGCATTGGCGGCATCTTCGCTCCCAGCGCCGTGACGGGTGGCTTCATGGGCTTTGCCTTTGCACGCTTTGTGAACGACCTGAAGCTGTTTGCTCCCCTTCATGAAGGGAATTTTACCCTGGTAGGGATGGCAGGAGTTTTAGGTGGTGTGCTTCATGCCCCGCTGACAGCGATATTCCTGATAGCCGAGATGACCAGCGGTTACGAGCTCATCGTACCCCTGATGCTGGCCACGGCCATCTCCTTTTTTACTATTAAAACTTTTGATCCTCATTCCATCTTTACGCGTCAGCTGGCCCTGAGAGGTGACCTGATCTCTAAAGATAAGGATCAGACCGTGCTGACCGTACTCAACATCAAAAGTGTGATAGATAGAGACATCACGACCATAGGCAAGGACGGAACACTGGGTGATCTCACACATGTGATCGCCAAATCGAAGAGAAATATGTTTCCGGTAGTGGATAAGAAACAAAGGTTTCTGGGCGTGATCGATATGAATGATATCCGGGCTGATATGTTCGACCCGGCAAAATATGATACACCGCTGCAGCATTACATCATACAGCCCCTCGACCATGTGTCGTCAACAGATTCGATGAAGGCCGTGATGCATAAATTCAATAAAACGGGTTATTATAACCTGCCGGTGATCGACAACGGGAAATATGTGGGCTTCGTTTCGCGGGCACATGTGCTGAATGCATACCGGCAGACGCTGAAAGACGTTTCGCAGGAAGAGTAAAAGAAATAAAAATACATTACATTTACAGCAAAATGATCAAAGAAGCCATCATACTTGCAGGTGGGTTTGGCACCAGACTGAGAGAGGTAATTGGTGATGACATCCCCAAGCCCATGGCTCCGGTGAACGGACAACCGTTTCTCACCTATCTTATGTCCTATCTCGACAAATGGGGTGTGTCGAGGGTGGTGATGGCCACAGGATATAAACATGAGGTGATCGAAGAGTTTTTTAAGGACAGGTATAAGGATATTGAGATCGTTTATTCAGTAGAAGATGAGCCATTGGGAACAGGTGGGGCGGTGAAGAAAGCGATGGAATATATCAATGGCCCTTCCTGCTACGTAATAAATGGAGATACTTATTTTGATGCCAACCTCTGGAAACTGGCTAATTATTGCCATTCGAAGGAAGCGGATGCCTGCATTGCCATGCGTAAAGTGGGTGATGTGTCAAGGTATGGTACCATAAAAATAGATCTTGAAAACCGTGTGCAGAACTTCACGGAAAAAGGATCACAAACGGGCATGGGGTTTATCAATGGCGGGACCTATATCCTCATCAGGAAAACATTTCTCGGGCTCGACCTCCCTGATAAGTTCAGCCTGGAGAAAGATTATTTTGAAAAATATTATAAGAAACAACGGATCTTTGGCGTACGTTGTTTTAGT
Organism: Bacteroidota bacterium; assembly: GCA_039714935.1. Classification (GTDB taxonomy): domain Bacteria; phylum Bacteroidota; class Bacteroidia; order Bacteroidales; family B18-G4; genus B18-G4. The sequence continues at coordinate 5,247 of JBDLIJ010000102.1, forward strand.
TATTTCCTGGATATCGGCATTCCGGAAGATTATGAAGAAGCGGCTGATGCATTTGACGGACTATTTATTTGATAAAAGCTGGACCCTTTTCCTCGACAGGGATGGGGTGATCAACGAACGGCTCATAGGGGATTATGTGAAAAACCCGGATGAGTTTCGGTTTATTGAAGGGGCTCCCGGGGCCATTGCCACCCTTTCTAAGGTCTTCGGCCGCATCCTTGTCGTCACCAACCAGCAGGGGATAGGGAAGGGTCTCATGACATTGGACGATTTGACGATTGTTCATGATTTGATGATTGCCGGTATTGAAGCAGCTGGTGGCAGAATTGATAAGATTTATCATTCCCCTCAACTGGAAGCAGAAAACAGTCCCCTGCGTAAACCAAATACCGGCATGGCACTGCTGGCCCAAAAGGACTTTCCCGAAATTGACTTTAATAAATCAGTGATGGTAGGGGATGGGCTGCATGATATGGAGTTTGGAAGAAGGATGGGAATGCTCAGCATATACATATCCGACGAACAGGATCATAAGCAAATGGCAGATTTTCAGTATAAATCACTCAAGGAATTCACTCAACACCTTTAAGAATGATGATATCCAATTGAATAGTGATTAATAAGGATTGGTAATGAAGAACGAGCAGTTTAGATTTCAGAGTAATTAATAAATAAAATTTAGTAACTATATAACAAGCAGGCGCCCAACGCCTATCACTTATATGACCCCAATTTTAATATTTACTGCTTTTGCCATCTATACTGTTTTGCTTTTTGCAATCAGCTTCATTACATCACGAAAATCTGATAATGAAACTTTCATGCTTGGCAACCGGCGTTCGCCATGGTATGTAGTGGCATATGGGATGATAGGTGCGTCCTTGAGCGGGGTGACCTTTATCTCCATTCCAGGGGACGTGGCCAATACACAGTTCTCCTATATGGTGATCGTGCTGGGGTACCTGCTGGGATATTTCGTGATTGCCAATGTACTTCTGCCCCTGTATTATAAACTTCAGCTTACTTCCATCTACACATACCTGGAGCAGCGTTTTGGCTTTTGGTCCTATAAGACAGGCGCAGTATTTTTTCTGATCTCCAGGATCATTGGTGCTTCTTTCAGGATGTTTCTGGTTGTGAGCATACTGCAGATGTTTGTCTTTGATGCCTGGGGCATCCCTTTCTGGGCTACGGTAGCCATGTTTATTGTATTTATCATGTTGTACACTTTCCGAAGCGGGATCAAGACGATCGTATGGACGGACACCCTGCAGACTACCTTTATGCTTCTTGCTGTCATCATCACATTTTTCCTTATTGCTGCTGAGATGGGCTTATCTTTCTCCGGCCTGGTTCAGGAGGTCAGGGCGAGTGAATACAGCCGCATGATCATTAGCGAATGGCGGAGTGGCCACTTTGTAATAAAGGATTTCCTGGCGGGGATGTTCATTGCCATTGTCATGACCGGCCTCGACCAGGACATGATGCAGAAAAACCTTTCGTGCCGTAACCTGAAAGAAGCGAAGAAGAATATCTACTGGCTCAGCATCTCACTGGTTCCGGTCAACCTGTTATTTATAAGTCTGGGTGCAGTATTGTGGATATATTCAAAGCAAGTTAGCGGTTTTCCCCAGCTTGCTACTACTGACTATCTGTTTCCTACCATTGCATTACAATACCTTGGACCTGTGGCGGGGGTTACTTTTATTATCGGACTTATCGCTGCAGCATACTCCAGTGCCGACAGTGCCCTCACTGCCCTTACAACATCATTTACGGTCGATATACTGGGCATCAGAAAGAAAAAAGGCATGGATAAGCGCAGGAAGACATGGATCAGATACCGGGTACATATAGGTATATCCATGGTGGTTTTTCTGGTGATTGTTGTCTTTAATATGATCAATGACCGATCAGTGATCTCGGCCCTATTCACAATTGCAGGTTATACCTATGGCCCGCTGCTGGGATTGTTTGCCTTTGGCCTTTTTACGAAATACCAGATCAGGGATATATATGTACCGCTCATAGCGCTCCTTTCTCCTGTATTATGTTATGTTCTGAGCCTCTATGACCAGCAAATCCTTGATGGCTATAATCTCGGATTTGAGCTCCTTCTTCTGAATGGTTTCCTGACCTTTACAGGCCTTTTTATTGTTAGTAAAAAGTGATAAATTCCAATTAACACATCTCTATTTTTAGATATTTTCGTGGCTATTGGGTTTTCAATATTGTTTTTTTTACCTACCCCCTCAATCCCTCTCCCTACTGGTAGGAATGGGGGAAGATGAAGCCCTGGGAGGGGAAAGGCTAAAAATATCGAAATACTATTTATTTGTTTTAAACATAGCAAACCATGGAAAACATTCGTTTCAAGGCCCTGGAGGCCACGCTGAACAGGAAAGCTGTTGAATTTAATCTGCCTGCTGGTAAGATATCTGACTACTTTGGTGAGCAGACATTCAATAAGGTCTCCATGCAGGAATTCCTGCCTGCTGATGCCTATAAGCAGGTCATTCGCTCCATGATGGTAGGGGAGAAGATCAACAGGGATATGGCAGACCAGATTGCTGCTTCACTGAAGGCCTGGGCGATGAGCAAGGGTGCTACGCATTACACGCACTGGTTTCATCCCCTTACGGGTGCCACAGCGGAAAAGCATGATGCATTTATCAATCCCATGGAGGGTGGTGGTGCCATTGAAAATTTCCAGGGTGGACAGCTGATCCAGCAGGAGCCTGATGCATCAAGCTTCCCCAGTGGTGGGATACGGAATACTTTTGAAGCAAGGGGCTATACCGCATGGGATCCCACCAGTGCTGCCTTTATCATGGACAGCACCCTGTGTATTCCTACTGTTTTTGTATCCTATACCGGTGAGGCGCTCGATTATAAGACACCTTTGCTGAGTGCCATCGAGGTTATTGATAAAGCGGCAGTTGATGTGTGCCGCTATTTTGATAAGGATGTAAAAAAAGTATATCCTACCCTGGGATGGGAGCAGGAGTATTTTCTGGTTGATACTGCATTGTATATGGCTCGCCCGGACCTTGTTCTCACGGGCAGGACAGTCTTTGGCCATGCTTCGGCAAAAGACCAGCAGCTTTCCGATCATTACTTTGGCAGCATCGCCCAGCGGGCAAAAGAGTTTATGAAAGAATTCGAATATGAGTGTCACCGCCTGGGCATTCCATTAAAGACAAGGCATAACGAGGTAGCGCCAAACCAGTTTGAATGTGCGCCGGTATATGAGGAAGCGAACCTCGCCGTTGACCATAATCAGCTGCTCATGCATATTATGCAGAAGGTGGCCAAAAACCATGACCTCACCGTATTGTTGCACGAAAAACCCTATGCCAGGGTAAACGGATCAGGGAAGCATAATAACTGGTCGCTCGCAACAGATACGGGTGTGAACCTGCTGAGTCCGGGCAAAGACCCTAAATGCAACCTTCGCTTTATCACTTTCCTGGTGAACATCCTGATGGCCCTGGATAAGCATGCCGACCTGCTCAGGGCCAGCATTGCCTCGGCAGGCAATGACCTGCGGCTGGGTGCGAATGAGGCTCCACCGGCAATCATCTCGGCATTCATCGGCACACACCTCAGCAAGATCCTCGACCAGATTGAAAAGAGTAAGCTGAATGGAAAGATAAAGCATGACGCCCAGGCAGAGATGAATCTCAATATCCCCAAAATACCGGAGATACTGGCCGACAACACGGACAGGAACAGAACATCGCCCTTTGCCTTTACGGGTAATAAGTTTGAGTTCAGGGCTGTGGGCTCCGCCGACACCTGTTCCAACGCCATGACTGCCCTCAACCTTATCATGGCTGATCAGCTGAAGGATTTCAAACGTGAAGTGGATGCACATATTAAGAAAAAGACATCGAAAAACGAGGCCATCTTTAAGGTCATCAAGAAGTATATCAGAGCGTCGAAAAGAATTCGTTTTGAGGGCAACTCATACAGCCAGGAATGGATTGATGAGGCAACAGAGCGTGGCCTGTCAAACCTTAGGGCCACGCCTGAAGCCTTGCAGGCATATGTCTCAAAACGGACGATCACCCTGTTCGAGAAAAACAATGTGCTGACAAAAAGGGAACTGCAGGCACGCTACGAGATCAAGCTGGAGAACTATGTAAAAAAGATCCAGATCGAGTCGCGGGTGATCGGTGACCTGGCCCAGAACCATATCATCCCGATTGCAGTGAAATATCAGAATACACTGATCGAGAATGCAAAGGGCCTGGCTGAGGTGCTGGACTCAAAGACTTATGTGAAGCTTTCTCGTCTGCAGGTGCAGACCATTAAAGAGATCTCTGAGCATGTGTCGTCAGTGAAGACCAATGTGGATGCCATGCTCGAGGAACGCAAGAAAGCCAACAGGCTCGATAGCTTCGAGGAGGCCGCAGCAGCATATAACAAGAATGTGATGTCGTATTTTGATGTCATCCGCCGCCATGTCGACAAGCTGGAACTGTTGGTAGATGATGAATTGTGGCCGCTGCCGAAGTATCGGGAATTGTTGTTTATCAGGTAAGTTGGTAAATTGGTTGAATCCACCTTCGCTGAAGCTTCGGCGGACGAAGTTGGTTGAGTTAGTTGAATTGGTTATCATTTATCCAAAAGCCCTGGTCTTCTTGTTTTTGTTCGGGTAATTGCCTGTTCCAGTTTCCATTGATCGATCTTTGCCTGGTGCCCAGACAGCAGGATGTCGGGTACTTTCAGACCACGGAATTCGCGCGGGCGGGTATATACGGGTGGAGATAAAAGATCATTCTGAAAGGAATCGGATAGGGCTGAGGTCTCATCACCCAGCACACCCGGGATAAGCCTGAAGAGGCTGTCAACCAGCACGGCGGCACCGAGCTCACCACCGCTTAACACATAATCGCCGATGGAGATCTCTTTGGTGATAAAGAGCTCTCTCACCCTTTCATCCACACCTTTATAATGGCCGCAGAGCAAAATTAGATTCCCCTTGAGAGAAAGCTCATTAGCCATGCCCTGATCCAGGAGGTCGCCGTCGGGCGTGAGAAAGATGATCTCATCATATTCACGCTCCCCCTTCAGCTTTTCAATGCATCTTGAAATGGGCTCTATACTCATCACCATGCCGGCACCTCCACCAAAGGCATAGTCGTCGACACTCCTGTGCTTGTCGGTAGTGTACTCGCGCAGATCATGCAGGTGGATCTCTGCCATCCCTTTATCCATAGCACGCTTAACAATGGAATGACTGAAGGGTCCGCTAAACATGTCGGGGAAGATGGTGATGATATCTACTCGCATATAAGTTTTGAGTTTTGAGTGTGGCGTTTTGAGTTAAATGATCCAGTTGCTTATTATAGCAAAAATACAATTTTTACATTTAACCATTTAACCATTTAGCCATTTAGCCATTTAACCATTTAACCATTTAGCCATTTAACCATTTAACCATTTAGCCATTTAACCATTTAGCCATTTAGCCATAAAACCAATAAAGAAGTACAGAAGTACCAAACAACTTAAAACTTAAAATTTAACACCTACCTAATAATGCATCTGGCATCATTCAGAAAATCCCTGGCGTGTTTGCTTTTCACCT
>JBDLIJ010000103.1:0-10831 GCA_039714935.1 Bacteroidota bacterium
AAGCGATTGTGTGGTGGGGAATTATGACTATGTTCACGTACCACAGGTGGTTTTTAGCTGTGGGGCAAGCCGAAACGATGATGGCAGCATATATATTTCTTATGGAGGAAATGACACAGTCATGAACCTGGGAGTGACACATGAGGACGTATTAGCAGAATTATGCAGAAGATACCCTCAGGATCCTTTGTCAGGCGTCCCCCTGTATCAGATGAAGATCGGAAATTGAGAACTGGAAGTGTAATAAAGAAATAATCAAGATGACTTTTAAAACAGATAAACTGGTTTTTGGGCCCGGGGATGTTGATCTGAAACATTCTCCAATCAGAAAAGACCTTAACGCAGAAACCTTTGTATTGGGTGCTTTTAATCCGGGCTTCACAAGATTGCCAAATGGTAATCTGTTGATGATGGTACGCGTAGCAGAGGCTTTGAAGGAGCCTGTAATGGATGATCACATTCATGCTATCAGGTGGAGCCCTGAAGGATATCGCCTGCAAGCATATCCGTTGAATGAAGTTATCAGAGATGATCCCAGAAAATTCACGCTCAAAGAATACCTGCCAACTGCAGTTATGGGGCTCACGTCGCTTTCCTGGCTATTAGCTGTTGAATTATCCGCTGATGGCCTTCAGCTGATTAAAATACATTACGATAAGATCATTTCGCCCGACCGCAGCAGCCAGGAATACGGGATAGAAGATGCCCGGATTTCGCTCATTGAGGGTATGTATTACATGACAACATGCACCGTAAGCTCAGAAAGACATGCGACCTCCCTTTATACCAGTGCTGACGGATTAAATTATTCATTTGCCGGCATCATCCTTGACCATCAAAACAAGGACATGCTGATTTTTGAAGGAAAGATCAATGACAATTATTACGCCCTCACACGTCCTCTGGGTGCATTATATTTTGATACTGGAATGAAATCAGAATATATGGCCGGTCCGTCAATCAACCTCGCTTCCTCCCCTGACCTGCTTCACTGGAAGCCCACCGATTTTCCGTTTATCCGTTCAAAAAGAAAATCAGGGTTCACAAACCGTATTGGGGGCGGCACTCCGCCAATACTAACCCCAAAGGGCTGGTTGGCCTTATTCCATGGTGTTGAAGCTAAAGGTAAGGTTGGGATATACCGGACCTACTGGGCATTATTGGACAAAGAAAATCCTCAAAACATCTATAAAATCGAAGATACAGAAGCTCTGCTGGAGTCAAGGCCTGAATTAACGGAGGATATCAAAGAGCAGGTCTACTTAAATGATGTTGTGTTCACAACCGGAATTGTTGATGCGGGAGATCGCTATATTGTTGCCTCCGGGGAACTGGATCTGGCCTGCAGGATCACACATATACACAAATCATTTTTGGGACTTTAATGATATAATTATAAATTTGAAATCATATTAAAGATTATGGCCACTGTTACACTGAAAAATATAGCCAAAAGTTACGATGGAAAGGTGGATGTTATCAATGACGCCAGCTTCGAGATCCCTGATGGTGAGTTCGTCGTTCTTGTTGGTCCGTCAGGCTGTGGAAAGAGCACGCTGCTGCGGATGATAGCCGGACTGGAAGACATCAGCAGGGGCGACCTTTATATTGATGATAAACGGGTAAATGACCTGCCACCAAAAGACAGAAACATCGCCATGGTCTTTCAGAACTATGCGCTTTATCCTCATATGACCGCCTATCAGAATATGGCTTTTGGGCTTAAACTGAAAAAGGTGAAAAAATCAGAGATAGAAGAACGCGTCAAGAAAGCAGCAGACATCCTGGAAATAAAAGAACTGCTAGAGAGGAAGCCGGGAGCAATGTCAGGGGGGCAAAGACAAAGAATTGCAATAGGCAGGGCCATCGTCAGGAACCCGAAAGTATTCCTCTTTGATGAGCCACTTAGTAACCTCGATGCAAAACTCAGGGTTCAGATGCGTGTGGAATTACAAAAACTACACCGGCACCTGACGACCACTATGGTCTATGTTACTCATGATCAGACCGAAGCCATGACATTGGGCGACCGGATCGTCGTGCTGAAGGACGGTGACATCATGCAGATAGGCGCCCCCATGGATTTGTACAACAAACCGGATAATATGTTTGTTGCCGGATTTATCGGCTCCCCTCCCGTTAATTTTATTGAAGGAGAGATTAAGCATGCCGATGGGCTGGTTTTTCAGAACGAAAAAATTCATTTTAAGATCGACATCTCTCAAATTGCAAACAAGGGAATAAGTAAATATGCAGGAAAAAGGATCGTTATGGGTATCAGGCCGGAGAATATTTCTGCAAGACCGTCAAATGAAAATAATATTCACAAACATTCTATACTGATAAGTGCTATCGAGCAAATGGGAAATGAGATGCTTATTTACACACAGCTGGATAACAAGCAACTTACAGCAAGACTTTCACCGGATACAAGCATTAAGGCAGGAGAGATGATGGATATTTATCTTGATGTCGACAAGATGCATTTCTTTGACCCGGAAAGTGAAAAAGTGGTCATTTAGAAATGAAGGCACAGCCTTACTCACTTTAGCATTAGATTCATGAAAAACTACTTGCCGGCTATTGGCACCAGGCCTTCTTGCCGTTTTTTTTTGTAAAAAAAGAAAAGTGAAGGTGGGGTGAGCCTATGATTTATAACAGTAAGCCTTAGCTATTCATAATTATTCATTTTAGATTTTATACTCGTCTTACTAAAATGCATTAAGCAAACTATAAAAAATAACATAAAACACAAATTTATCCACCCACCGTAGACTATTGCACCCAAAGGGTAAGGAATATAGTATTTTACAAAACTGGCAAATAATATTAGTAAGGTCGGCGTAAATAGGAGTATCCATTTAGGGAAAAGAGATTTTTTAAAGATCACTAAATAAAAAAGCAAAAAAGTTCCAATAGTTCCAAAAATATAGATTAGTGTATTGATTTGATTCAAATATGATCTTAAATATATTAAATGCTGGGGTTGCAGTGATTCTGGCAATCTCCCGATGAAACCAAAATTTGGGAACAAAGCATGGTAACTTCCAGCAAATACAAACAAAATTGCAAAGCTTACAAATAGAAATTTTGCTAAGATTTTGTTCACTGATTTGAAGATTATATAGAAGAGATAACTACCAATAATGGAAAATATTGAAGCAATAGGTCCGACTAATCCTCCAGCCATTAATCTTTCTATCGGCATTGTACTCATTCTGGCAACACTGTCATAATCAAGTCCGCTAACAGGCTCATAATAGAGCAACATATCTCCTGTGAACATCAAAAGTGATCCAAATATTCCAAATAGTGCTAGTAGCTGTAGGCGGTTAATTTTCATTTTATTTTTGGTTTAGTTTTAATGAGGCACAACAAGCTTATAGAGTGATATTTACTAACTTCATGCACCAAAATAAGGTGGGTGAAGTTATGTTTAGTAAATCTTTATATATCAAAATCTTCTATCGGACTTTAGGCTCTGGCGTGCCAGCGAGCCAATAATACTGGATTGCGAAAAAATTATTATTCCCCCAATAAAATATTCACTGCCTTTTCAGCATCTGCGATGGCTTCCTCAGGCGTTTTCCTGTGATAGATCACGCAGGCCTCATATTCCTGAGAGATAATATCAAGCACTTCCACTATCAATTCATGGTTGTCGACACCCTTAATATATTCAACCTGATCGGCAAAGATCCGGGCCATGGGGTGGGCCTTCAGGAAATCTCCAAAATATGGATCTTCAGAAAGCGACTTTCTCCTGGGAAATTGTCCGGTGATCTCCATCAGCTGCAGGTCTCCTTCCCTGCTGATCATGGTTTTGATGAACTCCCACGCAGCCTGAGGATCTTTACAGGTATTGAAAAGCACCAGGTTTTTAGGATTCCCATACGTATATATTGGCCCCTCATGATCATCAGGGACAGGCATATGATAGAAACTATATTCAATATGCTCAGGCTTGAATTTATCAAGGTACCTGATCTGCCACGGGCCTGTAAACTGGGTATAGATCATTTCCATCAGGAAAGCATCCTGTGTTCCTGACATGCGTTGCCTGGTAAAATAATTACTATCATACAATTCCTGGAGGAAGCTGAAAACTCCGATAGCATGTTCATTATTGAATACCGCTTTGTTATTCTCAATCAATTTCCCTCCGTCAGAGGCGGCAAGATACAGAGGGTAAAAATTAAATAGGCGCTGGTACCATATCACCATGACAGTGGTATAACCTATCCATTGATCCACATATCCGTCGCCATCCTTATCTTTTTGGATTTCCCTGGCGGCTTCCATGTATTTAGAATATGTTGCAGGCAAGCCATCGATCTGAAGCGTATCTATAACATTCGTATTATAGAGGGTCATGATTGGGTTTACTTTCCATGGTATTTGATAGATGTGGCCATCAGCAGAAGTATTCTCTTTGATGACTTCATCTGAACATCTTTCTCTTATGAAATCCCAAAAGCCCTCCAGTGTGTCAAATGGAACAAGCACACCGGCTTTTGCATACATTTCAACACTTCCCTCCCACATATTGGCATAGATATCAGGGGTTGTCTTGCCAACCACAGCAGCCAGGATGATCTCTTCACTCGACTGCCCTTCCGGTATTGGCTGGTGGCGGATTGGATGAGCAGGATGCTCACTGTTCCATCTGTCAGTCAGTTGTTTTGTAAAACTGATCTCCTGTGCATTATTGGAAGACCAGAACAACATTTCTTTGTCATCACCGGATCTTTTGCAGGAAAAAAAGGCAAGTACAAGCAAAAGAAGAAGAATCTGAATATTTAACTTATTCTTCATGATGTATACAAAAATATAAAAAGGCTGCCATAATCAAATCATGATCCGGACAGCCTTTTTATAAGATTCTAATCTAATTATTCAACAACATTGTCTACTTCCCAGGTATAAATTTGATTTACCTGTGTGCCCGTAAGGACGATGTTATACATTTTCATATCATCCAGAGAACCTTTCAGGAATCCGAGCCATTCTTTCCATTCATATGGATCGTCCGGTATATCTGTATATACGCTTGTTGGAAGCGCCTGTCCAATGCAGATATCTACAAGAGGATTAGGATCAACCGGTGTGCCTGTCGGGAAGTCATCCCATAACATAGTCTCAACACCATTGATATAAAATATCATTTCACCACTCTGGAATGTCATGGCAACATGTGTCCATACACCATTTTCAAGGATACCGGTGTTGGCATCTTTATCAATCCATGCATTTTCCCCTGAGCCGTCATCTTTCAAGATCTTACGTGTAAAGAAAGGTTTGTTGGCGTCCTGCACCTGGAACTTCCAGCAATTCCAGATATCATTGGAGATAAAATAGCTGTGAGCCCAGGTATCATAAAGGTTGATCCAGGTCACAATTGTAAGTTCCGGAGGGTTTAATGAAGGATCCTGAGGAACTACAATATTTCCACCATCTTCAAACCTGTAGGCATAGCCAGCATTGCCGAAGCGGTCTTCGGTAGGAGTCACTGATCCGGCTCCCCAGTTTACATGGCCGACCTCTAAAGTTCCATCATGGCCGTTGCCAGATGCATCAGTCGCATCGCCATTAAACATCCAGTTTGCGATAAGGTTTTCTGCAGCGATCTCCGTGATCTTTTTAAGCTCAAACAAATCGATTGCAGCCTGGAGGTTTACAATTGTGGCATCAACTTGTGTCTGAGTTACACCGCTTGTATTACGAATTACTGTAGAAGCATCAATCGCAGTTTGCAAACCAGCTTTTGAGCCCGCTTCATATTCTCCAATTGCTGTTCCTTCTGTGGCACCGTCATGCAAAGTCTGTGCATCTGTAATCAAGGCATCAAGAACAGTAAAGTCAACGACCACAGGTGGTGGATCATCTTCATCCTTTTTACAATTTGTGAGGACCATGCCTGCCATCAATGGCACGATCAGAAACCAAATTAAATACTTCATCTTTTTCATAGCAAATAAGTTTTAAATTATACTAGATTAATTAATAAAAGTGTATTAAAAGTGTTACAATTCATGATTCGTATCCAGTTCGCTTTGTGGTATTGGAAAATGTTTATTTTCCTCATAATTAAAGTTTTCTTTATCCTGCAAAGCATCATATGCATAATCAGGACCATACCTGATCACATCAAAGTAGCGGTGGAATTCAAATCCCAGTTCAACCCTTCGTTCATGCCGTATGGCTTTCCTGATCTCATTTTGCCCACCGGCAGCAACATCCGGCAACAATCCGCCTGGGATAGTACCGTAGCCGGGCAATTTTTCATCATAGAGATATGACTCCCTTGCACGTTTTCTTACCATATTAATATATTGTCGGGCTTCTCCATTTCCCTGTTCATTGATGGCTTCTGCCAACATCAACAGTATATCCGCATAGCGAATATACGTATAATTTAATTCACCATCAGCTTTTAATTCCTTTGGGACTTCAGACAGAGGCTGTAAATACTTTTTTTGCATATAGCCTGTCGGTGACCATTCCGGGTCAAACATGACTGTATCATTGAACCAGGTATGTCCTTCCCGCCCAACTGTATAATCCAGGCGGGGATCAAAAACACTATCCTGAGTCATTTCAAATTCATCGACAAAGCTCTGGGTTGGGACATCAAATCCATAACCATTTTCAGCCCTGGGGGCAAACCATTGGTTGAGTCTGTTTCCCAGCCATGGATTCTGACCTTCAAGGTGTTGTACCGCAAAGACCGTTTCCACATTATTTTTGGTAGTCGCTTCAAAATTCTCCCTGTATAATAAAGCCAGATCATACAGCCCGGAGCCAACAATTTGTTGAAAAGCATCTTCCGCGTCCTGCCATTGCTCCTGAAAAAGATATATTTTCCCAAGCAGTGCCAATGCAGCATATTTCGTCGGCCTGCCAAGATCAGTACCCGTATATGTTTCCGGTAAACGGTTTGCAGCAGCCTGCAGGTCAGGTATGATTACATTTGCCCTGATGTCTTCAACGGGTGTTGCAGGTTTTTGTGTTTCTTCAGGTGTTGGTGTGGTTATATGAACAGGAATATTGCCAAAAATATTTGTAAGCCAATAATAATAGTACGCTCTCAGGAATTTTGCTTCACCCGTGATCTCGCTCTTTCTTCCCGCATCCATATTGATGTTTTCAATATTGTCAAGCAATTTGTTGGCTCTGGAAACTCCTTCGTAATAAATTTTCCATACTGTTTCAAGATTGCCATTATCAGTGGTAAGGTCGAAATCATCTATCCTGCCTATATCTGCCTGGTCACCGGGAATACCGCCTTTAGCGGCATCGTCGGAAGCAATATCTCCAAATACCCAGATGCGGTTATCAGCATCAGCAAAAGACAGCACATTATAAATTCCTGCCAGGTATAATTCGGCATCCTCAGCCGTCTCAAAGAACTGTACATCGGCTCGCTGTCCTTTTAAGTCCTCATCCAGGAATTTTTCACAAGCGGAAAATAAGACTGCTATCGTAAGGAGGATCAAGACTATGATATATTTAAGTTTTTCCATGATCATGTAATTCCAGGATTAAAAATTAAGATTAAAACCAATGGTATAAATCCTTGGAGTTGGATAAGTACCCCAGTCAATACCTGCAGCAAGGTCTGCATTCTGGGTTTTTTCACTACTCAGGTTATCACTTTCATACATCTCCGGATCCAGGCCGGGGTACTTGGTAATGGTAAAGACATTCTGTATGCTGAAATACAAACGAATGCTTTCAAGTGCGGACGATTCCCTGATATTGAAATTATAGCCAAGCATTACATTCTTAAAGCGAAAATAGCTCGCAGGCTCCAGGAACCTTGTTGAAGCTTGCTTGTTGTTGGATGCTCCGATCCATGACACCCTTGGATATTCGTTAGTTGACCCCTCTCCTGTCCAATGATTATCATACATCCTCTCTGTTACATTAAACCCCCTGTAAAACCCTTCAATATCCTGATTGATCTGCATATAGTAGTAGTTACCCGAAACTCCCTGAAAGAACATAGAAAGATCGAAATTGGAATATGAAAAATTGCTTGTCAGGCCATACGTAAATTTTGGTATTGCAGAGCCTACATGTACCCTGTCCTTTTCATCAATAATGCCATCACCATTCTGATCCTTGAATTTTATGTCGCCTGGTGCAACATTGGGTCCCTGGTTGGCACTGGAAAAGATTTCCAGTTCGTTCTGAAATATTCCATCCATTTCATATAAATAGAATGATCCTATTGGTTGCCCCTCCTCCGTTAATGTGGCAAAGACCCCATTATCAACTCTTCCTGCAGGGATAGGCCTGCCATCGCTTAAGGACAACACCTCATTATGGAGGGTAGAAAAGTTTCCACCAATCTCATATTTAAACTTCTCTTTTATCTCTCTCCAGAAAATCTCAAGTTCAAAGCCACGATTCAGTACCTTGCCTGCATTGATAAAAGGAGGATTTGCACTTCCACCGCTTGGTGGCAGTGGTACAGGAATAAGCATATCATCAGTATAACGCCAGTAATAATCAGTGATTATGCTAAGCCTGTTATCGAGGAATGCCATATCAAGGCCTATATCATATGTGGTTGTGGTCTCCCATGTAGTGTTTACATTACCAAAAGACGAAACACTGTAGCCATAGTTTGTATACCCTCCCAGAGGATAATTATACCCAGATTCAATGATAGAAGCGTAATTATATAATCCTATTTCCTGGTTACCTGTTTGTCCGACACTGATCCTGGGCTTAAGCTGGGACAGCCAATTAACATTTTTAAGGAAATTTTCATTATGCATACTCCATCCAACTGACCCTGAGAAAAATACGCCCCATCTGTTGTCGGGAGTAAATCTGGAAGAGCCATCTGTTCTGATAACTCCTTCAATAATATATTTATAGTTATAATTATAATTTACCCGTGCAAATCCTGAAAGCAAGGACCAGCCTGTTTGCCTTTCATCAGCTCCCTTAAAAAGTGACAATCCATTGCCAAGATACCGCAGGTTAGCCGATTGGTCTGCAAAATCCCTGTCTGAACCTAGCTGTTCATGAAAGTTGCTTTTTATTGCTTCCACACCCAAAAGGAAGGATGTGTTATGCTTTTCGTTAAATGTTTTTATATAATTAAGCGTATTTGTCCAATTCCATGTAAAGGCCGTACCCATCCCTTTGGTCATACTGTTTGGGCTGTTGATCCTATCATCGGTGCCCCAGTTTTCGTTAAAACGTTTTTCATCTATGAGTGACATGTTTACACCAAAATCAGAACGAAATTTCAATCCTTCGGTTATTTGAAAGTCAGCAAAGAAATTTCCAAACAAACGGTATGTTTTTGCATTCCAGTCGTATTTATCAGCCAATCCCACAGGATTATATCCATCGCCAAACCAGGTATTCAACTCGGCACGTTCATAGCCTTCAAACATAGGAAGGTCGCTGTACTCACCATCAGGTTCGTGTACAGGCACCGGGGGTGTTCTGAAAAAAGCATACCTGATAACACTACCGCCGTTACCACCATAACCGTCACCCGAAGCACCAATAATATCCCTGTCGGAATAAGAAAACGTTAAATTGCTACCAACATGAACCCATTTTGACAACTCTGTGTTAATGGATGTCCTGAAATTTAATCTTTCATAATCAGAGTTAAGAATAATCCCTTGCTGGCGCTGATACCCACCCCCTATCAAAAAACTGGACTTTTCATCACCTCCACTGATTGTCAACTGATAATTATGCATTAAGGCCGGACGAAATATCTCCTCAAGCCAGTTTGTGTTGGACAGCTGAGGCCTTATATCATCAGGAATGGGGTCATGGTTACCATCTGCCATGGCGGCTTCATTGTAGATTTCTATATATTGATCTGTATTACACATAGGAGTCAGACGGCCATGTGTCTGTAATCCTGCATACGTATTAAAATTGAAGCGTGTCTTGCCGGCCTGGCCCTTTTTAGTTTTGATGATGATAACGCCATTGCCTGCCCTTGCCCCGTATATAGCAGCGGAGGCAGCATCTTTAAGAACAGTCATGGATTCAATATCCTCGCTGTTAAGTATTCCGGTAACATCCTTGGTTGGAACACCATCGATAATATATAAAGGATCATTATTATTAATGGTACCAAGCCCCCTTATCCTTACCTTGATGCTTTCGCCCGGTGCGCCGGTAGTCTGACTTACCTGTACCCCGGCAGCCCTTCCCTGCATAACCTGGTCAATGCTGGTAACCGGCAGGCTTGTTATTTCCTGTGGCTTTATGGTAGAAATGGATCCGGTAATATCGCTTTTCTTTTGCACTCCGTACCCAACCACGACCACCTCCTCCAGCATTTCAACTTCTTCAAGCAGCACAACATCATGTGTTACAATCGCTCCAGGGTTCACAGGGATACGAAATTCCTGAGGCTTAAAGCTAATGAAAGAATAAACTATGGTCATGGAATCACCAGCAAGCTCACCTTCGTTTATTGTCAAGGCATATTCACCAAAGATATCTGAAGTAGTGCCAATAGTTGTTCCATAGACATAGATAGAAACACCTGGCAATTCAAAGCCTTCTCCATCGATGATCTTCCCTGTAACTGTCTGTGAGAATGTAGAAAAGTTAAGCGCAATAATAAATATTATGAGAGCAAGCCCCCTGTAAAGAGTTTTCATAATAAGCCACTATTATGTTATGTATAAGGATAATTTTTTCCTCCTGAATACTCACAATAATGTTTCTCCCCGCAATACCACAAATTGGTTTACATTAATCGTGTAAAGCAAATATACTGAATTATTATATGCTTAGCAAGTAATTAATATATAATTATGCTTAATATATTATTGGA
>JBDLIJ010000104.1:0-10800 GCA_039714935.1 Bacteroidota bacterium
CCCTGACATTGGCAATGCAGGGGCTAACACCTCACTCACAGTTTCCGGATTGCCGTTTGGAGAGTATTATGCTTCTGTGCAGGCCATTGATCATAGCTTTGCTGGCTCATATTTTTCGGATAGCATATTCATTGTTTTTCTTCCCACAGCAACTTTCAGTATTGTTGATACTGCCTGTACAGAGGAGCTGGTCGTAATTTTTTATACGGGCAATGCCCCGGCTTCCGCGCAATATATATGGGATTTTGATGGCGCTACGGTTGTAGGACCCGCCGGACAGGGGCCTGTCACTATTTACTGGGATGATGATGGTCTGAAAACTGTTACACTGACCGTGATTGAGAATGGCATGACTTCTATCCCTGTAAGCCATGATGTGGAGGTTATTGAACCGGTGTCTTCATCAGGAACGATTACCGGCGAAACGGAATTTTGCCAGGGGACAGACTCAACAGAGTATATTGTTTCTCCAATACCCGGGGCTGTCAGTTATGGATGGGAACTGGATCCTCAGGAGGCAGGGACGGTCACAGGCTCCAGCCTGATCGCAACTGTTGCCTGGGATGCTTCCTTCTCAGGAGCAGCGCATTTGTCAGTTAGCGGGGAGAATTATTGCGGTTCCGGCCCTGCATCAGATGATCTGCTTATAACAGTCAACCCTAAGCCAGGAAAGCCTGGC
The DNA here is from genome assembly GCA_039714935.1 of Bacteroidota bacterium. Taxonomy (GTDB): domain Bacteria; phylum Bacteroidota; class Bacteroidia; order Bacteroidales; family B18-G4; genus B18-G4. The sequence goes on from JBDLIJ010000104.1 coordinate 680, forward strand.
ACACCAGAGGGGCCTTCCGAACTTTGCCAGGACAATGAAAATACTATTTATATGAGCAGTGGAGCACAGTACGGACTCTCATATGAATGGGCACTATACCCGGAAACCGCCGGGAACATTACAGGCAATGGATTAGAGGCCGAAGTAGACTGGGATGATGCATACATAGGATCGGCAGAGATCATTATTATTTCAGGGAATACATGCGGCAACGGCCCGCCTTCCGACACCCTTGATATTATTATACAGATACCGCCGGATGCTGATGCCGGCGATGATCAGGTGATCGACTACCAGACTTCTACACAGCTGCAGGGCATAGCCGGTGGTGGTTCCGGAAGCTATTTGTATTACTGGATGCCGGATGAACTCTTGGTTGACCCGACAGCAGCTGATCCACAGACCCTGCCCCTGGAATTCAGCGTGCAGTTCACATTGACAGTAACGGATGAATTAAGCGGATGTACGGCAGAAGACCAAATGATAATCACTGTGATAGGAGGGGTGTTGAGTGTAGAGGTCTCTGCAGAACCTGAGGAGGTATGTGAAGGAGAACCTACCCAGTTGCTTGCACTGCCCAGTGGCGGGTCGGGCAGCTATACCTTCGCCTGGAGCTCAGATCCATCCGGGTTCACCTCAGATATTTCCAATCCAATAGCCAATCCATTACTTAGCTCTGCATATTATGTTAATGTGAATGATGGCTTTGAGGATGCTGTTGACAGTGTTGAAGTAGTTGTGTTGCCATTTCCGGATTCTCCCGGAGTGATCATGGGTCCGTCGAGCGTATGTGCAGGTGATGATAACGTATTATATGAGATCGATCCTGTGCCCAATGCTACAGATTATATGTGGAGTCTGACAGATGGAATCTATGGCAACAGCGACAGCTCGTCCATTTTGCTGAGCTATGCAGATCCTTTTATAAGTAATGGAGATACGATCAAAGTATGGTCAGTAAATGATTGTGGAATCTCAACAGAATTCTCATTTATCATTCCACAGGTTAAGATGGCTCCGGAAAAGCCACTAGATATCTCAGGACCTGACTCCTTGTGTACCACTACTGATACTGTCGTTATTTATATATTGCAGGAAGCGGTGGCCCTGGCAAACGATTATGAATGGATGGTTTTACCGGAAGAGGCCGGATATTTTACAAATGACGGATTGACAGCCACAATGCATTGGGTCCAGAACTGGGAAGGTGATGCTGCCATCATCGTGCGGGCACTCAATGAGTGTGGTGAATCAGGCTGGTCGGATCATTATGCTGTTACAACCTTTAGTTGTGTTGGGATTTTTGAAGACGTGGCAAAAGGAAGTGAGCTGGTATTATTCCCAAATCCTGCCGATGAAGTTTTGAACCTTGAGTTTAGGTTTTTTGGTGATCATCGTATTCTCAACCTTAGCGTTTATGATATTTATGGCAGAATGATGGAGACCATTGAACTCACCGGAAACAGAAACAGGGATCGCATAAATACAGCAAATTTTCCTCAGGGTCTGTATATTCTCAGGCTCTATGATGAGAATGAGGTACTGGCTACCAGTAAGTTTATTATCAGCAGGTAACACAGCCGTGATTTAATTTTTTAATACATTTGCAGAGCCAAAAGGAGAGGTTAACAGCCTGTAAGGCCTCGGTGAGCAATTTGTCAACAAATTATTGTTTATAAAGTTTGGTTATCCAAAAACTTCGTTCTATCTTTGCACCCCCTTTTTGAGGGTTGGAAGAATCTGACGTAGAAAATTTAGTATTATAATGGATACATTAAGTTACAAAACAGTTAGTGCTAACAAAGAAACTGTTAACAAAGAGTGGCTTCTGATCGATGCTGAGGGAATGATCCTCGGACGTCTGGCTTCAGAAGTGGCAAAATTATTACGCGGCAAGCATAAACCGGAGTTTACTCCTCATGTTGACTGTGGCGATAATGTTGTGATCATCAATGCTGAGAAGGTAAAGCTTACCGGCAAGAAAATGGATGAGAAGATTTTTATCCGTCACTCAGGATATCCGGGTGGGCAACGTAGTCGTACAGCAAGGGAAGTACTTGCTAAATTTCCTGAAAGACTTGTTGAGCACGCTGTAAAAGGAATGCTTCCCAAAAACAGGCTGGGCAGTGATTTGTTCAGGAACCTTTATGTTCATGTCGGACCCGAACATAAGCAGGAAGCCCAGCAACCCAAAGAGTACAAAATAAATACAACTAATAAATAATCATGGACGTTATTAATGCTTTAGGCAGAAGAAAAAAGGCCATCGCAAGGGTTTATATCCAGGAAGGCAAGGGAGAGATCATCATCAACAAAAGAGATTGGAAAGAATATTTCTCAACATCCATCCTGCAATATGTTGTACAGCAGCCTTTTTTGCTTACCAATACCGAGTCCAAGTATGATCTTAAGGTTAACCTTGACGGTGGTGGTATCACCGGACAGGCAGAGGCGCTTCGCCTTGCCATCTCAAGGGCACTGATGAAGATCGATCCGGAATTCAGGCCGGTACTTAAATCAAATGGCCTGCTGAGGAGAGACCCGAGGATGGTTGAGCGTAAGAAACCCGGCCAGAAAAAAGCACGTAAGAAATTCCAGTTCAGTAAACGTTAATATTTACCTGTTACCGGATCGTGTTTAGTATCTAAATTGCCAGGACCGTTGAAACCAATGCTACCTGGTGATTGCTTTTAAAGAATGTAAACAATAATTAAAGAAAATGGCTAAAACAACTTTTGAAGAATTGTTAGATGCAGGTGTACACTTTGGCCACCTGAAAAGAAAATGGAATCCCAACATGGCCCCATATATCTTTATGGAGCGTAATGGAATCCATATCCTCGACCTTTATAAAACGATGGCAAAGCTTGAAGAAGCTGCTTCTGCGATCAAGCAGGTTGCAAAATCAGGGAAAAAGATCCTTTTTGTCGCAACCAAGAAGCAAGCTAAAGAGATTGTCGCCGAGCAGGTAAAAAGGGTTAACATGCCTTACGTTACTGAGCGGTGGCCTGGTGGCATGCTCACCAACTTTGCAACTATCAGGAAAGCGGTAAGGAAGATGTCATCTATCGATAAGATGATGACCCAGGATACATATGCAAACCTTTCCAAAAGGGAAAAACTTCAGATTACACGTGAGCGTGCAAAACTGGAAAAACAACTGGGTAGTATTTCAGATCTGAACCGTCTGCCATCAGCTATCTTTGTTGTAGACATACTGAAGGAAAAGATCGCTGTTGCCGAAGCAAGGAAACTGAATATCCCGACTTTTGCAATGGTTGACACCAACTCAGATCCTACCCTTATTGATTTTCCTGTACCGGCCAATGATGATGCTTCTAAATCAATCAGTTTGATCGTCAAGATCATGGTTGATGCTATTGAAGAAGGTCTGGCTGAAAGAAAAATCGAGAAAGATAAAAAGGATGAAGAAGCCGAAGCTGCTGCTGCCGCTGCTGCTGCTGCTGAAAAGAGAAGCGATGATAAGGTAGTTGAAGAATATGGTGACCTTGAAGATGAGGAAGCAGAGAAAGTGGTTAAAGAGGGTGAAGGTAAAGGAACTGCTAAGCCCGGTGAAGGTGTGACTAAGAAGAAGGAAGGTGGAAAACGCCCACGGAAACCGGTAAGCAAAATAAAGAAGTAAGTAAATAAGTGTTTAAAAAATAATTCTAGTAAGAGATGGCAAATATTACAGCTGCTGAAGTAAATAACCTGCGCAAAATGACCGGGGCAGGAATGATGGATTGCAAAAAAGCCCTGATCGATAGCGACGGTGATGCAGAAAAAGCAATCGACATATTAAGAAAGAAAGGTCAGAAAATTGCTGCCAAACGTGCCGACAAGGCTGCAAGTGAAGGTGTTGTTCTTGCTGCTACTAATGATAGCGGAAGCTTTGGTGCGATTGTTATGGTTAACTGCGAAACAGATTTCGTTGCTAAAAACCATGATTTCGTTGACTTTACACAGTCAATCCTTGACCTGGCAATTGCAAACTCAGCAAAGAACATAGATGAACTGAACGGAATGGACCTGAACGGCCGTACTGTTGAGGAAAATGTTAGCGATCAGATGGGGAAAATTGGTGAAAGCATTAAGCTTGGCGGATATGCTGTTGTTGAGGCTCCCAAAGCTTTTGCATATAACCACCAGGGCAACAGGCTTGCCACGGTTTTAGGGCTGAATCTTGCTGATGGCGAGAAGATCTCCCAGGTAGGTCATGAACTGGCCATGCAGGTTGCTGCCATGAACCCTGTCGCTGTCGATAAGGATGATATTGAACAGTCTGTTATCGACAAAGAGATCGAGATCGGTAAAGACCAGGCCCGCCAGGAAGGCAAACCTGAAGAGATGCTGGAAAAGATCGCAATGGGGAAACTCAACAAATTCATGAAAGAAAATACGCTGCTCAACCAGGTATTTGTTCGTGATGGAAAGAAAACCGTTCGCCAATATCTCGGTGAAACAGAGAAAAATCTCAGCGTAACAGAATTTAAAAGGCTCATGTTAGGAGCCTAACTAATATTTAAGGGTTGCTTCCGCTTTCAGTGGCAGCAACCCTTAGATATCTACCCCAACAGTTCCCTCACAATATTAGAGATCTCCTTATTGTCCGCTTTTCCGGCCAGCTGTTTGGCGGCCGTGCCCATCACGCGCCCCATGTCTTTCATGCTTTCGGCGCCAGTTTCGGCAATAATGGATTTTACGATCTCACGCAGCTCATCTCCACTGATCTGTTCAGGAAGGTAGGCTTCGATGATGCCTGCCTGATATTCCTCCTCTTCAGCCAGCTCCACTCTTTCTTTCTCACGATAAATGGCTGCCGACTCCTTGCGTTGCTTGACAAGCTTTTTTAATAAGCCCATCTCCAGGTCTTGTGGGACCTCTCCTGAGGAACCTTTACCAGTTTTCAGGATGAGTAAGCCCGATTTGATGGCGCGCAGAGCCTCAAGCTTTTTCGCATCTTTTGCCAGCATCGCGGCTTTGATGTCTTCGTTGATCTTTTCGGCAAGTGTCATGATAAATTGTTTATTGCAAACTTAAGCAATAATTAATTATGGATTATAGATTATGGATGGGGGCTTACGCACCGCACAGCCTTAATCCACGTTGTCATGCAGGTACGAATTGTCCGACTTAAGTTCAGCTCCGTTCTCATCTCCTTCAGAGAGTGTGAATTTTGACACTTTTGCTTCTTCGGAAGGTTTTTCTTCAGATAGTTCAACCTTTTTACGACGGTATGCAGGCTCTGTTTCAAGATCTGACAGGCCACCCGGTGATTTTAGCTGTATGCTCATCTGACGCAGCCGCTCTACCCGCTCATTGGATTTTTTCTCCATGGCCTCCCTGTCTTCCTTCGTGGCAGGCTCCTGTATATTCGTTTCTTTCTTCTTAAGCAGTGGCTCCTCCTGCTCATTTACCATGGATTCAGATTCCTTGATCTCGGTGATCTCATCGACAGGTGCGATGGTTTCCTTGCTTAATTCTCTTTCAGTAGGTTCCGGCGCAATGCCATCCAGTGTAAAGCGTATAACAGGGGCCTTTTCTTCTGAGGCAGATGGGGTGCTCACAGGAGGTGCAATCGGCTGTTCCCTCTTCTCTTTTGGTGGCATCAGATTGATCTCTTCCTCACTGTCGTCATCTTCCTTCAGAGGTATCTCATCTGCCGGTCGTGTTGGCCGGGGGGGTGTGATCACAGGGGTTTTCACCTCTTTTGGCTTTACATTGCCGTACAGTCCTGTCACCTTCCTGTTGTCGTTCTCATCTTCTATTTTATCAAAACCGGTGGCCACCACTGTTACACTGATCTGATCACCCAGAGATTCATTTCTTCCGGCTCCCCATATAATTTCGGCTTGGGATCCGGCTTCATTTAATATATATTCGGTGATCTCTGTGATCTCATCCATTGAGATCTCATTATTTCCTGAGGAGAGATACAACAGGATATCATCCGTTCCTTTGATGTCATTATCGTCCAGTAAAGGTGATTTGAGAGCCATCTCAATGGCTACCCTGGCACGGTCTGTACCTTCCGCAACACCGGTGCCCATAATGGCAACACCACTGTTTTTCATGACGGTGTTTACATCCTTGAAATCAATGTTGACATTAGCCCTGACCGTGATGATCTCGGCGATACCTTTGGCTGCTGTGAGCAATACATCGTCTGCGATCTTAAAGGCTTCAGATAAGCCCAGATTACCATACAGCTCCCGAAGTTTATCATTGCTGATGATCAATACAGCATCGGCATGCTGTTTTAGTTCAATGATGCCTTTCTCCGCCTGCTTTTTCCGTTTACGGCCTTCGAAACTAAAGGGCAGTGTGACAATAGCTATGACGAGGATCTTGTTGACTTCTTCATCTTCCAGATCAATCTCTTTGGCTATTTTAGCTATCTCAGGGGCTGCTCCTGTGCCTGTCCCGCCACCCATGCCGGCAGTAATAAACAGCATCTCGGTATTGGATGAAAGCAGATTTCTTATCTCATCAGCCTTGTCAATGGCTGCTTTTTGAGCTACTTCAGGTACTGATCCGGCTCCCAGGCCTTTCTTGCCCAGTGCGATCTTGTTAGGTACGGGGCTCATGTCCAGGGCCTGTGCATCGGTATTGCATACGATGAAATCAACACCGGTAATACCCTGATTCTGCATATGATTAACTGCGTTGCTACCGCCACCGCCAACACCAAGCACCTTGATGATTGACGACTGGTTTTTGGGCATTTCGAATTTAAGCATATCCTCCATTTTGAAGTATTAAATTTAGATTAATTAATTGCGTTGTTTATGGGCTGTTTTTTCTTTTTATTAACAAAGTAATTGTTGATTAATCAGTCTGTTTGATCCTGTTCAAACCAGTCCTGAATTGTTTTCAGAAAGTTTTTCTGACGGTTTGTTTTCTCCTTCTTTGCTTTCCCCTTTTTCTTTTGATCTGTCTGGGTAGTTTCCTTTCCCTTTTCTTTGCTCAGACGGGCAATCCCTTCAATGACAAGGCCGGTTCCGGTAGAGTACATGGGGCTTGCCATTTCATCGGGTACATCCTGAGACAGATGCTCGTTAGGATAGCCTATGCGTGTGTCCATGCCGGTAATAAATTCCGTTATCTGTACCAGATGTTTAAGCAGTGCACCACCTCCCGTTAGTACGATGCCGCCGATGAGTTGCTTCTCATACCCCGAATTCTTTATCTCGTAATGAATATGGTCGATGATCTCTTCCATACGGGCCTGAATGATGTTGGCAAGATTTTTTAATGTAATCTCTTTAGGGGGCCGTCCCCTCAGGCCCGGGATGGCGACGACTTCTTCGTCGCGGTTCTCACTGGCCAGTGCCGAGCCAAACTTTATCTTTAATTCCTCTGCGTGCTTTTTGATGATAGTACATCCTTCTTTTACATCTTCTGTAATAATATCGCCTCCGAAGGGGATCACCGCTGTATGCCGTATGATACCATCCTGGAATATGGCAATATCCGTTGTTCCGCCACCTATATCAACCAGGGCCACACCAGCCTCTTTTTCCTCCTCGTTCAATACGGCCTCGGCCGATGCAATGGGTTCCAGGATGAGGTCAACCACTTCAAGGCCTGCTTTACGGACACACTTATAAATATTTTTAGCTGCTGCTGTCTGGCCTATGATAATATGAAAATTGGCCTCAAGGGAATTTCCCAGCATCCCAACAGGTTGTTTGATCCCCTGTTCAGCATCAATAATGTATTCCTGCGGGATAACGTCGATGATCTCCTCTCCGGGCGACATGTTCAGGTTATACATATTGGTGTTGAGGGTGTCGATATCCTGCTGACTGATCTCCTCATCCACAGTTTTACGGATGATGCTGCCATGATGCTGCAGGCTTTTTATATGCTGCCCGGCTATGCCAACATTCACATACTTAATGTCGACACCCGACTTTTGTTCCGCTTGCTCTATCGCGATCTTAATCGAATTGACTGTATTTTCAATATTGGAAACTACACCTCGCTTCACCCCGATGGACTCGGTACGCCCGTGGCCAAGGATTTCCAGCTTTCCATGTTCATTCTGCCTGCCGACGATAGCTGCGATCTTGGTTGTCCCAATGTCAAGTCCTACAATAATTTCAGAGTTTTCCATGATTCTACTTTTTTGAACAGATTATTTGATTATTATATCTCAGGTCGACTGATCGATAGTCGATCCAGCCTGCTTTTCCGGTTCCTTCCCGATAAAAGGTTTCGATTTTCTCAAATTTTTCTTCCATGCCTTCAAAGCCCCCGAATTTGAGTGTATATTCCCCTACTAAAGGGATCATCTCCAGCTCAGCATTGTGATCAACCCATATCTGGGTGATCAGCCTTTTCAGGAAGGGCGACCGGTCAATTTGTACCGACATCTCAAAGAGTTTTCGTACCACTGATGTGGAGCCGAACGAGCTAACATGCTTTTTCTTTCCGTCAAGGTCCGTTAAGCCATCTCTTATTGACCCGCTGGCGATGATGACCCTGCATGGATGGCCGGGGTTCACCGGCATCATCCATCCTTCGGAGTCAATGTAATAATTGAGCCCTTTATGGTTGATGACCCTGATGATTGCCCGGCGGAGGCTTACCTTCACTGTCAGATATCCTGAAATACTGGTCCGGATATCGGATGTTGCCACATAAGGGATGCTCTCAATAGTTTTATTGATTTCGTGCAGGTCAATCTCACCTAAACTTTTACCGATCAGCGTATCCGATACCGCCAGGATCCGGGCTTTTATATCCTGTGCCTCAATGAGAGGAGTGGGGTTGTTATCGATGATCTCCAGGTCGAAACCCTGGCACACAGTTTCCTGGTGTTTAGTCTCCGTAACAATCACCGCTGCGATCACTGCCAGTGAAAGCATTGTCCAGATCAATATTTGAAAGAATCTTTTCATGCTTTCTTTTGTAATATCTCTTTAATGGGTTTTACAAATTGATCTATATCTCCGGCCCCCATGGTAAGCAGTATTTCCGGCTTTTTATCATCAATGAGTTGCAATAAGTTCTCTTTCGGGCAAATGATTTTATTTTCATTGCTGATGCTGTCGAGGATGATTTTTGCACTTACTCCCTCTATGGGCTCTTCTCTTGCCGGATATATGTCGAGCAATATGATTTCATCCAGTGTTTCCAGGCTGTGGGCAAACTCCTCAGCAAAATCCCTTGTCCTGCTATAAAGGTGTGGCTGGAATACTCCGGTGATCTTCTCCTTCGGGTAAAGCTCTCTGGCGGTTTTTATGCAGGCAGCGAGCTCCTCAGGATGATGGGCGTAATCATCAATAAACACCATGCCTTTGTCGGCCAGCAAGTACTCAAATCGTCTTTTTACACCAGTATATGATCCCAGGGCCAGGCTGATCTCTTTTAGCGACATTCCTGATTGCAGGCAGGCAGCGGCGGCAGCGGTAGCATTTTCAATATTATGCATTCCCGGTGTCATCAGGCTGATATCAGCAGATTCGCCTGCCACATGCAATTCAAAATGATATTGGTGATCTTCGATCCTGATATTGCTTATTCGGATGTCGGCATCGCCTCCGGTGCCATAAACAAGGCTGTTATCGGGCCTGGTTATGCGGTCCGACACTTTTTCATGAATGATGAGCATGCCTTCCGGATGCAGCTGGGATACAAATTCAGAGAAGGAGTCTTCAAGTTTTTCTATCGATCCGTAGATGTCAAGGTGATCGGCAGCCAGTGTTGAGACTACTGCTATCTTTGGGTGCAGGCTTAAAAATGAGCGATCATATTCATCGGCCTCTGCTACCAGATATTTACTGTCCTCATGATGGATCATGTTCGTATCATAATTGCTCATGATACCCCCGATCAAGGCTGTAACAGGATGGCCACTGCTATGCATGATATGCGTGATCATGGATGAGATGGTTGTCTTTCCATGTGTTCCTGCAACAGCAATTGTATCATAGGATTCGGCGATCATGCCAAGCACTGCCGATCGTTTTTTCAGGTTAAAATCTGCCTCACGTACATATTCTATCTCTCTGTTTGATTCCGGAATGGCAGGCGTGTATATTACCAGTCCTGCATCACATGGAATATATGCCGGATCATCACTGTAATGGATGTTCATCCCTTCGGCTTCCATT
>JBDLIJ010000105.1:0-10772 GCA_039714935.1 Bacteroidota bacterium
GATGATTGCCGGTGGTGCAAGCCCTCAGATGGTGCAGTTCAACAACCCGCACAGGCCTGCCAGTGGATTCCATTGTGTGCTGCCTCTTGATAATGATGCTGCTTTTTCTCCGGCCGGAACACCCGGTGGCTTTATCACCATCAATGATAATGCCTGGGGCGGAAGCACAACGGATCAGCTCTGGATATATGAATGTGATGTTGACTGGACAGCCCCTTCAAGCTCAACTTTCGCCCGTGTACAGCAACTGGATGTGGAGTCTTTCGACAGCTACTTCGGACCTACATGGGACAATATCGCACAGCCGGGACCACAAAAGCTGGATGCCATCAACCAGATACTGATGCATCGTGCACAATACAGAAACTTCTCCGGATCAGAACATATTGTGTGTAATCATACCATTGATGTGGATAATACTGATCATGCCGGTATCCGCTGGTATGAGCTTGAACATGACGGTGTTGAGTGGGCCATACGCCAGTTTGGTACTTACGCTCCCGATGCCGACAGCCGATGGATGGCCAGTATTGCAATGAACTCTGATCATGAGATCGCAATCGGATATTCTGTTTCAAGTTCATCAACATATCCCAGCATTCGTTATGCAGGGCAATCATCCTCAGAAAATGCAAATGCTACCGGTTTATTGGATATTGCAGAAACTTCAATCATTGAAGGTACTGCTTCCCAGTCCAGCTTTAACAGGTGGGGCGATTATTCAAACCTCGCCGTAGACCCGTCCGATGATCATACCTTCTGGTATACCACTGAGTATAACCTCAACAGCTCCATGAAAGGAACAAGGGTTGCTTCATTTGAATTTGCTGCTGCTCCTGATGTGGAGTTTGAAGCCGATAACCTGACCCCCAATACAGGAGAAATAGTCTCCTTCACTGACCTGTCAACAGGCTCGCCCATCTTCTGGTCATGGGCCTTTACTCCTTCTACTATTACCTATGAAAACGGGACTTCAGCCACTTCACAGAATCCTGAAGTTAGCTTTGATGCTCCCGGATTTTATACCGTTGAACTCACTGCCACAAACTCTATTGGCCCCGGTACAGAGACCAAGGTGGATTATATCGAAGCGCTTGACCCCAATGGCCCGCCGACAGCAGACTTTGAAGCCAGCAATACGAATCCTTCAACAACTGACACGGTTAGCTTTACCGATATGTCAACAAATAGCCCTACATCATGGGACTGGACGTTTACACCGGCTACTGTTACCTACCTGAATGGAACTTCATCAACATCCCAAAATCCTGATGTCAGCTTTGATGCTACTGGTCTGTATACAGTAGAACTGACTGCTACAAATAGTTTTGGGTCGGGAACAGAAGTTAAAACCGATTATATCAATGTGATGGGAACGATGAGTGTTGTTGCAACAGCCGACCCTGAAGAGATCTGTATTGGCGACTGGAGTCAGCTGGATGCTGCTGCAAGTGGTGGTTCAGGCACTTATACTTATAGCTGGACCTCAGATCCGTCGGGCTTTTTCTCAAGCACTGCCAACCCGGTGGTGATGCCTGAGCTTACTACTATTTACATGGTAGAAGTAAATGATGGTACGCAAACGGCAAATGGATCAGCTACTGTTACAGTGAATCCACTGCCGGAGATCACACTGGGCGACTGGCCGGAATTGCTGTGCAACCAAAATGTGCCTCCCGTACAGCTCACGGCACTCCCTGAAGGTGGAACATACAGCGGAAGCGGTGTTTCTCCTGAAGGATTATTTGACCCGGCTGCAGCCGACCTTGGCTGGAACATTATTACATACACATACGTAGATGCCCTTAGTTGTGAAAATTCAGAACTGGATTCCATCTATGTTGACGATTGTGTTGGCATTCGTGAAAATGGCGCTGATGAAATATCAGTGAACCTATACCCGAATCCCAGTGCAGGATATATTACACTTGAGAGTGAGAAAGAAATAGAAAGGATAGAGATCATCAACCAGACAGGCAAGACGGTAATGATGAAAAAGGTAGATGACAACTCAACCTACCTGACTGCCTTACGCTCACAAGGTTTATATTTCGTCAGGATATATCTCAAAAATGAGAATGCCCTGCCAGGTGTTGTGGTGAAAGAGTTTATTATAAAATAGGGCTCGGGCTACGGGGTGTGCGGTACGCGGTATGGGATTGAGTTTAACACTCTTGATTCTTAGTTCCCCATTCTTAATTACAAATCTTTGCACCCGCCGTAGCTTCAGCGCAGGTGGGGCACTAATCAATAATCAATAGGATTTCATCACTCACTAAGGATTGAACTAGGATCAACTTAACACCAAACACCTAACATCTAACACCAAAAAGCCCTATCTTTGGTTTAAAATTCTTTTATTATGAAAAAGATATTGATTGTACTGATGGCTATAATGATCCCTCTGCTCTATTCTTGTGAAGAAACTGATCAGATCATTGAGGACCTTGGCCTCACTGATGCTGAGATCATTGCCGGGCTGAAGGAAGCCCTCACAGTTGGTACTGACACTGCTGTAGGTATCGTTTCACAGATTGACGGTTATTATAAAGATGAGATCATCAAGATCCTTTTGCCCCCCGAAGCCGATATCATTGTCAATAACCTTAACAATCCCTTATTTCAGGGACTGGGTATTGATACGTTGGTGGAGGATGTGGTTTTGAAGATAAACCGGGCTGCCGAAGATGCTGCCACGGATGCTGCACCCATATTCTGGGATGCGATCACCGGTATGACCATATCTGATGGTTATAATATCCTGCATGGTGAGGATACCGCTGCAACACATTTTCTCCGCGAGAATACTTTCGGAGACTTGTTTGATCTGTACGCACCCAGGATGCAGGCTTCACTGGACAAGGAGATTATTGCCGGCCTATCAGCCCAGGCTACATGGAATACACTTACGGAGCAATATAATACTATTGCCAATTCACTGGCAGGTCAGCTGGCAGGGCTGGAGCCTGTTAGCACTGATCTTGGAGAGTATGTGACGACCAAAGGCCTTAATGGTTTATTTGTAAAGATCGCAGAAGAAGAAATAGCCATACGGGAAGACCCCCTGGCCAGGGTCACAGACCTGCTTCAAAGGGTGTTTGGCTCCATTGGAAATTAACCCGGCACCTAATAATCAATAAACTCCCTGAACAATACCTGAAGGTAGGCTTTCCCTTCTTCGATAAGGATCTCGCTTTTCTCTTCAGGGACCTCTTTTTCACGGAATCCTACATTTTTATCCCACACAAAATGGCCATACGGACGGATCCATCCAACACCGTTTGTAGCTTCATAAAATACAAAATCAGGGGAGTAAGGATTAAATAAATCCCGGCTCCAGTAGTATTCTGAGGTTTCCATCCCCAGCTGTTTTAAAATAGTAACCGGTATATCGGTCTGTGAGGCAAGCTTGTCGAGATGTGTTCCCCTGTACTCCTCTTTGATCACATTGCCATACAAAAGCATCGGAATATGCCTGTATTGAGGTGAGGTAACAGGCCAGTGCCTGTATGAGTTGTGACTGTGATCAGCCACGATAACAAACAGTGTGCTGTCGTACCAGTCTTTCGTAGATACAAGTTTAAAGTAGTCGGCCAGGCATCTGTCGGTATAATATGCCGAATTGATATACTCATTCTCACTGCCGCCCCAGTCAAGGACTTTCTCCATGGGCTGATCATAAGGCGAGTGGGTGCTCAGGCTGAAGATCACCGAGAGGAAAGGTTGTGAAATCCTGTCAAGTTCGTGTGCCTGGTGAGAAAATACGAACTCATCATGTACCCCCAGCTTTCCCCTGGGAATGGAATCAGGGAAGTCATAGATTTCTTTCATCTGCTCAAAGCCCGCGATGCTGAGATAGGACTTGATGCCACCATACATCAGGTGCCCTCCGAAATAAAAGGAGGTGTGATATCCTTCTGTTTTGAGCCTTTCCGGCATGCTTGGCAAGTGCACCACTTTTTCGAGGCTGTGGGTGATAGCGGTAATCGGTGTCGACGGGAAGCCACCGAATATGGCCGACATAGCCTGCTCCGAGCGGTTGCCGCTGGCATATAGTTGCCTGAACAGTATTCCTTCTGAGGCAAGCTTTTCAAATTCCGGGCTGATCCCCTCTTCACCTCCTAAAGCGTAAATAAGGTCGGCCGACCAGCTTTCCAGCAGGAGGACAACGATATTTGGCCTGTGGGCATGAAGCACACTGATGGTAGTATCCTTTTCAACATAGTGAATACGGTCTACCACTTTCCTGGCATATTCATCATCATAGAAACGGTAAGGGCTCTCATTTATGAAGCGGTAATTTTCGATCATGCTGAAAGAGAAGCTGTAGGCAGAATTTACCGCTGCCAGGTTGAGGATGTTATGATTTGAATAATACGACTGGCTTTGTGTAATAGGTATAGCCTGAATGCCTCCCCTGATGCCCAGAAACAGAAAGCCGGGCACGAGGATGATAAATAATATCCTGCCTGCAATATTTTTTTTAAGGATAAGTGGTTTCCGGTAAAAGAAACGATTATAAAGAATATTGCCAGCTAAAACAATGGCAATAAAAATGAGGATCAGGCCTATAAATTTTCCTGTGGAAGCGGAGTTGTATACCTCATCAGGATGAGAGAGGTAATGCAATGCTTTGTAGTGAAGTTTTGTTTTCCATTCACTGTAAATGCCAAGTTCTGTCGTAGTGATCAGGGCATAAGCAGTGATCATCAATGCTGTATATATTTTATTGGTGTAGTCGATCCATCTCTGGTTTAATAATGCCTTGATCAGCAGCAATAGAAAGGGAATGATCAGGATATAAGAAGCTGTGGAGATGTCAAGCCGTAATGCATACCAGAACCCTGCCATCACCTCATTAAATCCCGGCTTCTCCATAGCCACCAGAGGAAAGTAATATAGCAGGAAAATGGCTCTGTTCAGTGCAAAGAAGAGCAACCAGAATATGTATTGTTTCAGTATGGAAGCAAGCAGCCTGATCATTAGTGTTGATTTATCTGGCAGCAAAGGTAAGAAATTGAACTGTTAAGGTTTTGGTTTGTTAAATATGAGTGCAAAGTGCGGAGTTTGGAAGGCAAAATCATCAGATAAATACCCCTTGCACCCTGAACCCTGAACCCTGAACCTTGCCCCCTGTACCTAAAAAATATATATATTTACAGCCCATAATAAATAGTTCGTCTGAGCTATGAAAAGGAGTAGTGGGATAATTATTACCAAAAGAATAGATTATGATTAAAAAAGTGCTGGTTGCCAACAGGGGTGAGATTGCTCTCAGGGTGATGCGTTCCTGTCGTGAGATGGGAATCACTACCGTTGCCGTATTTTCTGAAGCGGATCGAGCATCTATGCATGTACGCTATGCTGATGAAGCATATTTCATTGGTGCGTCGCCTTCTGCCGAGAGCTATCTTGTGATCGATAAGATCATTGATGCCGCCAAGCAGGCAGGTGCTGATGCGATCCATCCCGGTTATGGGTTTTTATCGGAGAATGCTGAATTTTCGGATCGTTGTAAAAAAGAGGGGATCATATTTATTGGCCCTTCTTCACATGCAATAAATACCATGGGTGATAAGATAACTGCACGCAAAAGCATGATTGATGCCGGTGTTCCGGTGGTGCCTGGCAGTGATTTGATCACCGATGAAGAGGATGCCCTTAAAAAGGTGAAAGAGATTGGCCTGCCCGTCATGGTGAAAGCTTCTGCCGGCGGCGGAGGGAAAGGCATGCGCCTGGTAAGTAAGGAGAAAGACATATTAAGCTCATTGAGAGCTGCACAGTCGGAGGCCAGGGCCGCTTTTGGTAATGATGCCATATACATCGAAAAATACATTGAATCTCCACATCATATTGAGTTTCAGGTCCTGGGCGATAATCATGGTAATGCCATTCACCTTTTCGAAAGGGAATGCTCCGTGCAAAGACGTCATCAGAAAGTAGTGGAAGAAACCCCGTCACCATTGATGAACCCTGAAATACGAGCAGAAATGGGGGCGTTTGCGGTCGCTGCGGCAAAAGCAGTAAACTATAGCGGTGCAGGCACCATAGAGTTTATCGTTGATGATGACCTGAATTACTATTTCCTGGAAATGAATACACGCCTGCAGGTTGAACATCCTATCACGGAAAGGGTGGTTGGTGTTGACCTGGTAAAGGAGCAGATCAATATTGCCAACGGCTTTGAGCTGCAGCTGAAGCAAGATGAATTACGACAAAATGGTCATGCCATTGAGTGCAGGATATATGCTGAAGACCCGGAGAACAATTTCATGCCCAGCCCCGGGGTGATCAGGCATATCACAGAACCACTCGGCCTTGGTGTCAGGCATGATGGGTATGTATACGAAGGATACGAAATACCTATACATTACGACCCGCTGATATCCAAACTCATCATTTGGGCCACCACCAGGGAAGAAGCCATTGCCAGAATGAAAAGAGCCCTGTACGCCTATAAGATAACAGGCGTAAAAACATCTATCCCTTTCCTGAACAGGATCATGGAAACACCTGATTTCGTGAAGGGGAAATACAATACGCATTTCATTGAAAAAAATAATGATGCCCTGATGTTCCCTGATAATCAGGAAAAGAAAGTTGAGGATGTGGCGATCATTGCCGCATATATTGATCATCTCGACAATCTTGATAAAATGCAAACCACAGGGGCCAGCTCTAAGAATGGTAAGAATAACTGGAAGAACTGCGGACGCCGCCTGAGCTTTAACCGTTTTTAATAATCCCTGAAAACCAACTTATGTCAACAGAAATAAATATTAATGACCGTAATGCCCTGGTGGAAGTGATAAGCAGGGATGGCGATAAAGTAAGGATCAGTATCGATGGAAAAAAATATGATGCCGATGTCGTCATGGTTGAAGATGGTGTTTATTCCATAATCATCGATAACAGATCTCATAATATCGAGCTGATCCGTTCTGATAATAAGAACTATACCGTGAACACTTATTCGAAATCATACAATGTCGAGATTGTTGATGCAGAGAGTAAATATCTGAAGAGCCGGAGAAGGGATGATGGTCAGGAAGAAACAGTCATCTCCTCACCGATGCCGGGCAAGGTGGTAAAAATACTGGTTAAGGCAGGGGATGAGGTTAAGGCTGGTGACACAGTTGTAATCGTTTCTGCCATGAAGATGGAAAGTGAATATAAAGTCAAGAAAGACCGTGTGATCAGGGAGATAAAGGTGAAGGAGGGCGACATTATTGATGCCAACCAACCGCTGGTCATCATTGAATAAAGCAACAGAGAAAATTCAGACTAACCCTAAAGAAAATATTGATGTCGATAAAAGAAAAATTTCAGGAATTTGAAAAGCGTAATGAGAATGCTGAACTGGGTGGAGGCAAGGCCAGAATAGAGCGGCAACATAAAGCAGGAAGGAAAACAGCCCGCGAGAGGGTGGAAGACCTTTTGGACCCGGGTACTTTTGTTGAAATTGATAAGTTCATGACGCACCGCTGCAATGATTTCGGGATGGAGAAGAACATCATTTCAGGAGATGGGGTTGTATGCGGATATGGAAAGATCGATGGCCGGTTAATGTATGTCTTTGCTCAGGATTTTACTGTTTTTGGCGGAACCCTTAGCAGGGCCAATGCCGATAAGATCATCAAGGTGATGGATCTGGCCATGAAGATGGGTGCTCCCGTGATCGGCCTTAACGATTCGGGTGGCGCCAGGATACAGGAAGGGGTGGAGAGCCTGGGTGGTTATGCCGACATCTTTTACCGAAATGTGATGGCATCGGGTGTGGTACCACAGATATCTGCTATTCTCGGCCCCTGTGCCGGTGGTGCAGTATATTCACCTGCCATGACCGACTTCATCATGATGGTGAAAGAGTCCAGTTATATGTTTGTTACAGGGCCTGATGTGATCAAGACCGTGACACATGAAGAGGTAACCAAAGAGGAATTGGGCGGAGCTGTTACACATAATGCCAAGAGTGGTGTTGCCCATATGATCGCAGAAAATGACGAACAGGCCATGATGATGATCAGGGAGATGATGAGCTTCCTCCCGCTTAACAACATGGAAGACCCTCCTGTGCAGGCGTGTACGGATGATATAAACAGAGTTGATGAGCACCTTGACACCCTTGTTCCTGATGATCCGAACAAGCCCTACGATATGAAAGAGATCATTGAAAGCGTTGTGGACAACAACAATTTCTTTGAGATACAGTGCCAGTATGCCAAGAACATTATCATTGGATTTGCACGCATGGGTGGCAAGCCCATTGGTATTGTTGCCAACCAACCGGCTCACCTGGCCGGCGTGCTCGATATCAATTCTTCCATTAAAGCTGCGCGCTTTGTCAGATTCTGTGATGCCTTTAATATTCCTCTCATCACCTTTGAGGATGTGCCTGGCTTCCTTCCTGGCACGGCTCAGGAATTTGGCGGCATCATCAAGCATGGAGCCAAACTGCTGTACGCCTTCTCAGAAGCTACCGTCCCTAAGATAACCATTATTACACGCAAGGCTTATGGTGGTGCCTATGATGTGATGTCAAGCAAGCATATTGGTGCCGATGTTAATTTTGCATATCCAACGGCAGAGATCGCGGTTATGGGTGCCGATGGTGCCGTAAACATCATTTTCAGGGATAAGCTTACCGATGATGAAAAGAAAAAGGCCGTTGAGGATTATAGAAAAACTTTTGCCAGCCCTTATAAAGCCGCTGAACTGGGATATATAGATGAGATCATATATCCAAGGCAAACAAGACAGAAGATTATTCAGGCCTTGGATATGACCCAAACCAAAAGCAAAACAAACCCACCTAAGAAACATGGGAATATACCGCTTTAATGGCAAATGTAAAATGTAACAGGTTTTCGCTAAACTTCTTTACCAATCTCGTCCATGACATATTCTAAAGTGCCGGTGATGCCGGTAACATAACGCCCGATGGCCGGAAGGTCTTTTTTCTCGACAGCGAGTTTTTCCAGCTTCCGGATATCAGTTTGCAATCCGTTGATCTGGAACAGGTCAATGCTTGATTTTAGCTTATGGGCATAGAATTGTACTTCATCATAATTTCTGCATTCACAATTTTCATTCAATGCCTGGAGCATAATAGGTGTTTCATTGAGAAAGATAGTTATCATATTTCCCAATTGTTTTTTGTCGTCGCCTAAAAACAACTTAACCTGACTGAGATTATATAACTTGGTCTTCATGGCTTTGTTTGGTTTTATTTTCTACTCACCTTCTTTGATCATGCGGTAAATAGTAGATTTGCCTATGTCCAGCTTTTCAGCTACCATGGCAACATTCTTATTATATTTATTAAGAAAATGGTTCAATATTTTATTCGTATATCCGGCCAGCGTATCTTCTCCGTTTAACAGATCGTTGGTAAAACTGGTTTTGGTAAACGAGATGTCGGTATCTTCAATGATATCCTTGCTCGACATCACCGCAGCCAGGTCCATGATGGCCTTTAGCTCACGCACATTGCCGGGATAGGTATGATGCATAAGCTTTTCCTGGGCTCCTTTGCTAATGGATTTATTGCTTAAGCCGTTCTCTTTACAGAATTCATCGAGAAAAAATCTTGCAAGCAGCAAAATATCGTTTCCTCTGGCACGCAGAGGTGGTAGTTCGATTGGAAGTCCTAACAGTCTGTAATACAGATCCTCCCTGAAATTTCTATTCTTAACCTCTTCTGCAAGGTTTTTATTTGTTGCTACGATTACCCTGGCATCGAACTTAATGATCGCATTGCCACCTACTCTTGTCAGTTCTTTTTCCTGCAACACCCTCAGCAGCTTGGTTTGCATGTTCTGATCCATTTCTGCGATCTCATCCAGGAAGATCGTACCCTTGTTGGCCTGCTCGAATTTTCCTTTCTTGCGGGTGTTGGCACCTGTAAAGGCTCCTTTTTCATGGCCGAAAAACTCACTTTCAACAAGCTCGGCTGGTATCGCGCTGACGTTAACAGGTACAAACGGAAACTCCCTGCGGGGAGAATTATAATGGATCGCTTTCGCAACAATATCTTTTCCGGTGCCCGTCTCTCCAAAAAGTGAAACAACGATATTGCTTTGTGTCGCTTTTTCGATCAGGTTAAATATCTGGGTAATGGCCATGCTGTTACCTTTGATGATATTTCGGAACTCATATTTCTTTCCGATCTCATCCTTCAGGTAATCGATCTCATTTTTGAGTGCCAGATTTTCACGTACTTTCTTAATGGCATTCCAGAGGCGGTTCTTGGCATCCTCCTCTTTTACAAAATAATCGTATGCACCTTCCTTTAAAAGGTTGACAGCCGTTTCAATGTCTTCCTGTCCTGAAACGATCACAACAGGTAATTTGGGATTATACTCACGAATCTTCTGCAGAATCTCCAGGCCCGACATGTCGGGTAAGCTGTAATCAAGGGAAATGAAATCAGGATTGAGATAAAGATTGTCGAGACAACTCTGACCGGAGTTGAATAAGAAGACTTCATTATCGGGATTCAGCGATAGATGATAGCGCAAGAGATCCCCATAAAGCTTATCATCTTCGACGATAAACACCTTTAAAGATTCCATAGTTTTGTCTTGCCTGCTTAAAGATAAAGAATTTGCCGCAGTTTGCCAATTATTCTGACCAGAGAATTATAAAATTGGCTACATATGCGCGAACTTTATATTTAAGATTTTACAATGATACGAAATATTTCAAACAGGGTTACATCAAAGCCCCTTTATTTAGTTGTGCTCACCCCCCCCCCTCTCCCCATCCCCCCC
>JBDLIJ010000106.1:0-10706 GCA_039714935.1 Bacteroidota bacterium
AATGTCACAAAGCTGTGGCACTCCATCAGAGTTGTCGCAGGAAAATATGATAAAAAAGGCGACAAGGGTGATGTAAGCCACTTCAAGGCCCTCACCACTGCCCTGTCGGCTACAGTGGGCACCGGGAATATTGTAGGTGTTTCCCTGGCTATATATTTTGGCGGGCCGGGAGCCATTTTCTGGATGTGGGTCACAGGATTTCTTGGCATGATATTGAAATATGCAGAATGTACGCTGTCACATAAATTCAGAAAATTCAACTCAGATGGCAGTGTCTCCGGCGGGCCCATGTATTATATGGAGTATGGGCTAAAAAGCAAGATCGGGAAAGCCGCCAAGGTGATGGCCGTTATTTTTGCGGTGGCCACGATATTATGTTCTCTGGGCACAGGAAATATGGCCCAGGCGAACTCTATGACGGATGCCATTTTCACCAGCTATAATATTGAGGCATGGTTTACCGGTATTTTCATTACAGGATTGGTATTGCTTGTTATTGTAGGCGGCATCAAACGCATAGCCGAAGTAACTTCTTTTCTGGTGCCTTTCATGGCAATATTATATTTTCTTGCAGCGATAACAGTTCTCATCGTGTTGCGCACTGACATCCCTGCTGCATTTCAGCTCATCTTCTATGATGCCTTCCACGGAGAATATGCCAGAGAAGCAGGCATCCTCGGCGGGCTTTTCCTGGCCATGACCTGGGGTATCAGAAGAGGATTGTTCTCCAATGAAGCCGGACAGGGTTCAGCACCAATCGCTCATGCTGCTGCAAAAACTGAATATGCAGCCAGAGAAGGACTCGTTGCCTCACTCGAACCACTTATTGATACTTTGATCATTTGTACCATGACAGCGCTGGTTATCATCGTTACCGGGGCATGGCAATCCGACATACAGGGCGTGGGCATGACAATAGAAGGAATGAGACTGGGCCTGGGCAACCTGGGAATGCAGGAATGGGCACAGCACATTGTAACGATCGGACTGGTGCTCTTTGCATTCTCAACAGTCATAAGCTGGTCATATTATGGAACCAGGGCAGCTAACTATTTACTTGGCGAAAAAGCCATCAAACCATATCGTTACCTCTATGCTATTTTCGTTTTCCTTGGCTCAATATTCGGCATTGAACTGGTCTGGCATTTTGTTGATATGGTGATCACTTTCATGACCATCCCCAACCTTATCGCCCTACTACTGCTATCGGGAGTACTGATAAGGGAAACGAAATATTATTTTGATGAGATGAAAAAACTTAAAAGTTCCTAGTTCCTAGTGCCTAGTGCCCAGTGCCTAATGCCTAACTAATAATTAAAAATAGTTAATTGACCCACATTGAACACATAAATGCAAGATTGATAAAACTGGTAATAGCACTTGGTTTTATTGTACTCATTGCAGCTCCCGGGTATTCTCAGGAGGCCAATCCCGCGGATACGAGTCTTACTGAAACAGAGGAGCTCACACTGAGTCAGCGCATCAATAATACTTTTAGTCCTTTCGTAGATGCCCTGGGCGAATTCTTGTTCTGGGACCCCTTTGCATGGTCAGGAATATATGACGACAAGATCTATGATGAGCAGGGTGAGGTAGTCCTGAACCAGGATGGTGAAGCTGTAACGGCCCCTCTTAAGCTGATTGTCCTCTGGTTGATCTTTGGCGCTATTTTCTTTACAGTCTTTATGAGATTTATCAATTTCAGGGGGATAGGACACGCCATTGCACTGATCAGGGGGAAATACGGCCATCCTGACGACCATGGTGAAGTGTCACATTTTCAAGCACTCACCACCGCACTATCGGCCACTGTTGGTTTAGGAAATATAGCAGGTGTAGCGATAGGAATTACGATAGGCGGGCCCGGGGCTACCTTCTGGATGATCCTTGCCGGACTGTTCGGGATGTCATCAAAATTTGTTGAATGTACGCTTGGCCTCAAATACAGAAAGATCAACGAAAATGGTGAAGTGTCGGGAGGGGCTATGTATTACCTTAAGTATGGGTTAAAAAAGAAGGGCCTGGGGTTGCTTGGCGCCTTCCTGGCATTCCTTTTCGCAATCATGATTATTGGCGGGGCGATTGGTGGGGGAAACATGTTCCAGGCCAACCAGGCTTTCAAACAATTCGAGATTTTCTTTCCCTTCATGGAAAATAATGGTGTGTGGTATGGTGTTGGCATGGCCATCCTGGTGGGTGTTGTCATTATCGGAGGGATAAAAAGCATCGCCAATATTACCTCCAAGATCGTTCCTTTTATGGCCTTCTTATATATTGCAACTGCAATGGTCATCATTGGAATGAACATTCAACATACCGGTGCAGCATTTCAACTGATCTTTGACGGGGCATTCTCTCCGGATGCTTTAAAAGGCGGATTTGTGGGCGTTCTTATCTATGGATTTCAGCGTGGAGCCTTTTCAAATGAAGCCGGCATCGGGAGCGCGTCCATAGCACACTCGGTGGCAAAGACCGAAGAGCCTGTCAGCGAAGGAATTGTTGCCCTGCTGGAGCCCTTTGTAGATACAGTGATCATTTGTACCATGACAGCCCTGGTCATTATTTTCAGTGGATACTGGAACGACGAAAGCGGGTTGCTTGGGGTGCAGTTAACTTCTGCCGCCTTCAGCTCGACCTTCCCATGGTTTCCTTATCTGCTGCTTGTCGCAGTAACACTTTTTGCCTTCTCAACACTCATCTCATGGTCGTATTACGGATTAAAGGGATTTGATTACCTGGTAGGTGGTTTCGGGAAGAAAATATTTGGAAGCAGAAAAGTCACCAACTTAACATTTCAACTGATCTTTCTTGGAGCCATCGTTGTAGGAGCATCTTCTGATATAACTGCAGTATTAAACTTCTCTGACATGATGATCCTTTGCATGGCATTTCCTAACATAATTGGCCTTATGATCCTTGCACCCGAGGTCAGGAGAGACCTTGTTTCATATATGAAACGACTGAAGAACGGTGAGATCAAAAAATACAGGTAAAAAAACTCATCCATAACCCATAATCCATAATTTATTTTCAGTTTCAGGTGTGACATTTTCGCATTTTGGGTATTAATAGATATACACCAGTCAATATGCGACCTTTTTTTGATCATATAAACGAACAACTGAAAGCCTACCTTTCGTTTAATTATGCAGAAAGGCGTGGGATCATGGTGCTCGTTTTATTAATCATTCTGGTTGAGGGAGCCAATGCCATCCTTCCTCAAATAATAGAAAAAGAAACTGATGACTTCAGTGGTTTCAAAGATGACATCAGGAAATTTGAGCTTGCACTTGCACAGGCTGACAGCCTTGACAGAGAAAGTATAAAGAAGAAAAAAGAGTATACACCCAGGCGTCAATACCCAAATACCAAATATAGAAAAAAAGCCAGCCCGGCTAAGCCTCCCGTGATAATAGAGATAAACACTGCCGACTCCGCAGAGCTGGTTCGTTTGTATGGGATCGGGGCAGTCTTTGCAGGTCGTATCCTGAAATACAGGGGCTTGCTGGGCGGCTTCTTTTCACCTACACAGCTACTGGAGGTATATGGCATGGATTCAATCAGGTATGATCAAATAAAAGATCATGTTATAGTTGATCCCATAGCCATGACCAAAATCCAAATTAATACAGCAGATTTTAAATCTCTCCTGCGACACCCCTATTTGGATTATGAAACTGTCAAGGCCATTTTTAATTATCGGCAAAAAAATGATTCTATTGCTAATGCTGACACATTGAAAAGGATTGTGAGCTATGATCCGATGTTTGAGAAGGTAAAGCACTATATTGAGTATTGAGTATTGAGTATTGAGTACTGAGTACTGAGTATTGAGTACTGAGTACTGAGTATTCAAAACTCAACACTTTTACGTTTCTTTGCATCAAAGAAAAATAATATGGCAGCTAAAGACAAAAAGCTATTTGGTTTTCCCGGCACTTTCTGGACAGCCAATGTTATGGAATTGTTCGAACGTTGGGCCTGGTACGGCTTATTCATATTATTAGCCCTTTATTTTACCGGCAGCACTGATGAAGGTGCCATGGGCTTTACACAAAGCCAAAAGGGCCTTTTGATGGGCACAGTGGTTGGCATCCTGTATGTTTTACCCACCATAACGGGTGCCATAGCCGACAAATTCGGATATAAAAGAATACTGATCATCGCTTACCTGATCCTGGGGTCGGGATACCTGCTCATGTCGTACGCTTCAAGCTATGCTTCCATGTTTCTGGCCTTCCTCTATGTTGGTCTGGGAGCAGGCCTTTTTAAGCCTGTAATATCGGCTACCATCACCAAGACCACCACCGATAAAACTGCTTCCATAGGCTTCGGCATCTTTTATATGATCGTAAATATCGGGGCTTTCGTGGGACCTGTGGTCGCTTCAAAGCTACGTGAGCTCGACTGGAAATATGCATTCTGGATGTCGTCTGCCGCCATCCTTCTCAACCTCATTCTACTCCTGATATTTTATAAAGAGCCTGAGCGGGAAAAAATAAAAGAGCCACTGCGCAAAACCATCCGTGATATTTTTTTGAACCTGGGCAAAGCCCTTACTGACTATAAACTGGTAATCTTTCTGCTTATCATCGTCGGTTTCTGGACCATGTACAACCAGTTGTTCTTCACTTTACCCGTATATATTGAACAGTGGGTAAACACCTCCATAATTTACAACTGGCTGTCGGGCTTCTGGCCATGGATGGCAAGTTTTATCGGTACTGAACACGGAACAGTGAATCCCGAGATGATCGTCAATGTAGATGCCCTGTATATTGTGCTATTCCAGGTGCTCGTATCATCCCTGATCATGAAGTACAAGCCTGTAAACACGATTGTTACAGGTTTCCTGATCAGCTCCATCGGGATTGCACTCTGGTTTATTACCCAGAACGGATTTTTCCTTTTCCTTTCTATCCTCATCTTTGCTACAGGTGAGATGGCCAGTTCACCCAGGATACTTGAATATATCGGTAAGATAGCTCCAAAAGATAAGGTAGCCCTTTATATGGGTACATATTATCTGCCTCTGGCAGGGGGTAATTTCCTGGCCGGGATACTCTCAGGTGATGTGTATACCAGGATAAGTGATAAATATTACCTGCTCTCACTGGAAGTAGAAAAGCGCGGACTGGACCTGCCTGAGATATCCGGAAGCTTCTCTAAAAACGATTATTTCGACAGGGCAGCCAGCCTCATGAACATGAGTAATGCCGAGCTGACAAATTTTCTTTGGGTTCATTACGAGCCATCCAATATCTGGATGCTATTTTCGGGAATAGGGTTGAGCACGGTGGTACTATTGTTTTTGTACGACAGGTTTCTATTAAAAACGAAATAGCCCTACGATCCAAACGGAAGCTTCCAGTAGGCCGGACCATCATCGTCTTCGTCATCATCCAGTTCATCAAACTCCCATGAATAGCGTTTCTTTTGCGGGCCTTTTCGTCTGAAGTAGATGGCAAAGATGACACCGGCAAGCAAGCCCATCAAATGGCCTTCCCATGAGATATTCTTTTCAGGAAACAATTCAGGGAAGATTCCCCAGATAAAGCTCCCGTACAAAAAAGCCACTAACATAGATATCGCCATTAAGCGTGGCTCCTTTCGTGCTAAGCCGCTTACAAAAAGAAAGGATGCCAATCCATAGATTAAACCACTGGCACCAATGTGATAGGCTTCTCTGGCCATTCCCCATACCCAGATATTACTGAACAGGTAAATCAGGATAAACACCCGCAAAGCGATGCTGCGATAAAAATAAAATAAACTGGCACCCAGCACAAAGAGGGGCACCGAGTTGGCGAACAGATGGTTAAAATCACCATGGATCAGGGGAGATGTCAGAATGCCGACAGCACCGCTGGCAGTCCGTGGCCACAGCCCGTATTGCGCAAAACTTATTCCCAGCATATATTCTGTGAGCGCCACAACCCAGAGGATCATCAGAAAAACTGTGGGAAACAATAAACTGTAAAATAATCTGTTCTTTTCGCTCGACATGGGCTTAAAAATAATATAATTATCTTGCAAGCATTAAAAAACTATCTTGTCATTGAAAATAAAATCAGTGTAATATTAAAAAAAAATCATGAAAAAGTTATTCCCAATCACCTGGATACTGATATTAAGTTTTTCAGTCACACAAATTAACGCTCAGGAAGAAATGCAATACCTGTTTGGCGGAACAGATAATAATGTCAGCATCTCTGGCTTTGCTGGCGTATTCCACGAGTTTTCTTCGATAAACAATGAGTTCGCATTTTCCATGGGTGGCGGTGGTGCCCTGCTCATCAACAAGAAGTTCTTTCTTGGCGGATATGGCCTGGGACTGACTACGCAGCATTACTGGATGTTTCCCAAGGATGTAAAGCCTACAATACATGATAATTATACCCGTTTTGGCCATGGAGGATTCTGGCTGGGATATATATACAAACCACATAAAGTCATTCACTTCAGTGTCAATACTAAGCTGGGATGGGGTACAGTCTCTCTCACTGATAAATTGTACCGGGATCCGAGCGACAGGTGGGAAAGCATGATGTATGACAATGTGTTTGTGATAACACCAGAGCTGGCCGTAGGTCTCAACCTCTTCAAATGGATGCGCCTGAATGCAGCCGTCGGCTACAGGTTTGTAAGCGGAGTCGATAAATCATACATATACAAAATAGACGAAGTTTTCTATGAAAAGGCCTATTTTGAAAGCGATGCTTTCAACAGTGTCACCGGTAACATTACACTGGCATTTGGCTGGTTTAACAAATAAAAAATAAAAAACACCGTTTCCTTACAAACTATTTCTCAATGAAGAAACTTGTGGTCTTTCTTTTAATGACAGGCATGCTTATGCCTCGGCTCTTAATTGCTGAGGGCAATGAATCAGATAAGGACAAACATACGATCAGCGGCCACGTTAAGGATAGTGAAAGCGGTGAAGACCTGATCGGGGCCACCATTTATATTGAGGAGTTGAGATCCGGCACCGTGACCAATGCCTATGGATTCTATTCAATCAGGTTGGATCAGGGCGCCTATACAATGAAATTCTCATATATCGGCTATCAATCTGTCGTACGCAAAATAGAATTGACTGAGGATATTACGCTTAACCTGGAGCTTGATCCTTCTGATCAACAATTGCAGGAAGTAGAGATCACGGGCGAAGCACCTGATAAAAATGTAAAGCAGGCAGAGATGAGTGTGGTAAAGCTTGATTCGAAGACGATCAGGCAGATACCTTCACTGATGGGGGAAGTCGACATCATCAAGGCATTATTGCTGCTTCCCGGTGTACAGAGTGCCGCAGAAGGATCCTCAGGATTTGTGGTCAGAGGCGGCTCTACCGACCAGAACCTGGTGCTGCTGGATGAAGCACCCGTATATAATGCAGGACACCTGATGGGATTCTTTTCTGTCTTCAACAACGATGCCATTAAAGATGTTAAACTCTATAAAGGGGATATACCCGCCCGCTTCGGGGGAAGGTTGTCGTCGGTACTCGATGTGAGGATGAAAGATGGCAACTCAAAGAAGTTCTCAGGTACAGGCGGCATTGGTATTATCTCCAGCAGGCTTACACTTGAAGGGCCCATACTGAAAGACAGAACCTCATTTATCGTCTCCGGGAGAAGGACATATGCAGACCTCTTCTTACCATTTTCTCCGGATGAAGATATGAGAAAAAGTAAAATGTATTTCTACGACCTCAATGCCAAGGTCAACCACACCATTAATGATCGTGACAGGATCTACCTCTCTGGTTATTTCGGACGCGATGTATTTAAAAATCCCTTTGCTGAAATGGTACTCGGGAACACTACAGGTACCTTCCGCTGGAATCATCTGTTTTCACAACAGCTGTTTTCAAATTTTTCAGTCATCTACAGCAAATACAAGTACCGCCTTGGGACGGCATCAGATGAAGAGGCCAATTCATTTGACTGGGAATCAGACCTGGAAGACATAGGCTTTAAAGGAGACCTGACATATTATCTGAATAACAATAATACGGTACGCTTTGGCGTTTCGGGCATTTATCACACTTTCAACCCTGGCATTGCAAGAGGCAAGGGAGACAATTCAATGTTTGATGAATGGGTCCTTCCAAAGAATCACGCCATTGAATCAGCAGTGTATATAAGCAATGAGCAAAAGATCGGGTCGCTGCTAACGATAAAGTATGGCCTGCGGCTGTCGTCATTCTCGAGTATTGGACCGGGTACAGTATATAATTTTGACAACAACTTTGAAAAAATCGATTCTACTGTTTATGAGTCAGGTAAAATTTATCAGACCTACTGGGGCCTGGAACCGAGAATTGGGATTAACTACCTTCTCAATGAATCCTCGTCTGTAAAGGCCAGTTATGCCAGGACAAAGCAGTATTTACAGGTGGCCCAGAATTCAACTGCTGGCACTCCCCTCGACATCTGGTTTCCTGCCAGCCCCAACGTAAAGCCCCAGATCTCAGATCAATTTGCCCTTGGCTATTTCAGGAACTTTAAAAGCAATCTTATTGAAACATCCATTGAGGGCTATTATAAATTGATGGACAACGCCATCGACTTTAAAGACCATGCCGAGTTATTGCTTAACAAGGAACTTGAGGGAGAACTACGCTTTGGGCATGCATGGTCTTATGGCCTTGAAACCCTCCTTCGACTAAACGGCCTTCCGCTGGTTAACGGCAAGGTCAGCGGTTGGGTCAGCTATACCTGGTCAAGGACGTGGCGCGAATTTCCGGATATCAATAACGGGAAAAAATATCCTGCCCCCTACGACAGGCCACATGATGTTTCCATCGTGGCAAACTGGGATATCAGTAAACGCTGGACAGTTGCAGCAAACTGGGTTTACGCTACCGGGCAGCCCGTAACCTTCCCCACAGGGCGAGCAGTGATCGGAGGCGTAATATTGCCAATCTATTCCGACAGAAATGCATATCGCATGGAAGACTACCACAGACTGGATGTCTCAGCCACGCTGCACGGCAAGGACAAGCCCGGAAGAAAATGGCAGCATTCATGGACCCTTGCTGTTTACAATGCCTATGACAGGCATAATACCTGGGCCATTAACTTTTTACAGGAGTCCTCTGACCCGGGAAACCCTTCTGCATCTTATGAAACCTATGCAGAGAAAACATATTTATTCGGGATCATCCCGTCGATCATCTTTAATTTTAAATTTTAATGATCATGAAAATGATGATACAATATATATCCCCCAAACAATTAAGCTGGCTGACAGCCCTGGTGCTGATGGCAGGAGCATGCACAGAGCGTATCGAGATAGATTTGGATGAGACCTATACCAGGCTGGTGGTGGATGGGCAGATCAACAGTGATGATACGGCAAGACAAATGGTACTCCTGAGCAAGTCAAGCAGTTACTTTTATAACCAGCCACCTCCTCCTGTAAGCAATGCCAGTGTGCAGATCATCGATGATATGGGAAATGTGAGCATACTGTCGGAAGAAGAGCCTGGCGAATATCTGCTTCCTGAAGGCTTCAGCTCAGAAATAGGGAGAACCTACACACTGGATATCCATTTGCAGGAGGAACTTAATGAAAAAGATCATTATACCGCCACCTCCTTCACACCCAACATAAACGACACGGCCTATATCGACCTGCTGTTTCATGACGAATGGGGAGAAAAAGGATATTATGTGGTCAGATGTTATTATTGGGATCCCCCGGAGGCGAATTTTTATATGTTCAACATCTATAAGAACGACACACTGATCACTGATTCCTTATCAAAAAAGATGATTGTTGATGATCGCTTTTATAATGGTGGATTTACGAACGGCATAGGTGTGGGCTTCCTCGACCAGTCGAAGCAAAGTGAGATTGTCAGGCCCGGTGATGTGATCACCTTCCAGGCAGCCAGTATTACCGAGGGATATGCCTATTTTATCTGGGAGGTGCAGGAAGAGATCAGCTTCAGCACACCGCTGTTCAGCGGCCCCCCTGCCAATGTAACAGGCAATATCAGTGGAGGGGCAATCGGGTATTTCACTTCTTATCCGGTGGTTTATGCAGAGACGATAGCGGAATAATTGCCTGCAACCTAACAACCAATGCCTGATTGAATGAAGATTTCCTATTGATTATTGATTAATAATGATTGGTATTTGTGAATGTATAATCCGGATTGTAGAATATAACTCAACCCTCATACCTTTTACAGTTAACATTTTTTGTGAATAAATTCCCCCATCCTTATACACTAAACAACTAATTTCTCACGTTGAATTTAACAGACATCAAAAACGTTCTTCCATGCTTGAATACACTAAACTGATACTCAGAAAAGTAAGCTTCAGCAGAGAGCTCTTCGGGAAAGAGTTGAGAAAGTCGATAAAGTGGCTGAAGAAAGAAGAAATCCTGCTCCTCCAGGCCTGGTGTGTCCTCACCTTCGGAGACACTTACGGAGATGTGATACAGGAGACGTTTAAGCGATTCCTTTAAAGTGTTGGGTGTTGGGTGTTAAGTGAACTCACCTAATCCAGCATCCAGCCTACTGCATCCAGCCTACTGCCTACTGCCCAAATAGAACACGGATAACACAGATTAGACGGATTTCCACGGAATAGCCATTTAACCATTTAGCCATTTAACCATTTAGCCATTTAACCATTTAGCCATTTAACCATTTAGCCATTTAACCATTTAGCCATTTAACCATTTAG
>JBDLIJ010000107.1:0-10627 GCA_039714935.1 Bacteroidota bacterium
TATTTACGACACCTGACGATGGGTTCGGATATGGAGCAGAAAGCAAAAATCTGATATCTGATATCTGATATCCGATATCTGATATCTTGACCACTCCGCCTTCCTGGTATGCGATCAATCCCGTGTCGGCTGTGCCTATCCATAGGTTGCCCAGTATATCTGCTGCCAGAGACAAGACATGCCTTGAGAGCATGCCGGAGTTGGAAGGCAGGAAGGTTGTCCATTCCGCCCCGTCATATTTTATCAGCCCTTCAGAATGTCCTATCCAGGTGTTGCCGCTATCATCGAAGGTGATGTCGAAGACATAGCCTATAGTGGAGTCGGGGATGCCGGTGATACTTTCATCAAATACCGTCCATGCTCCTGCATAAAAGCTGCAGAACACGCCATCACTACCCACCCAGATACGGTTTTCATGATCAATGGCTATGGCAGAGGTAAAAAATAGTTCATCAGGAAGTGCAACAGCCTCCCATTCGCTGCCTGTAAATTTAAATAGCAGGTCGCCTGTTCCTCCCGTCCACACGGCATTATCGGGTCCTGCCTCAACGCTGCTGAGATAATTGCTAAGGATAGAATTAGCGGAATGATAATGATCCCAGCCTGCACCGTCGTACATAAAGATGCCATTTCCCTCTGTGGCTGCCCAGATATGTCCGTAGAGATCACAGCTGATGCTCGTTACCGGTACATTGACCGGTATTGGGAATGGATATGCTTCCCAATTGCTTCCATCAAATGATGACACTTGTCCATGTCCTGTGCCTACCCATAGCACTTCCTCCAGGTCCAGGCCCAGGGAGCGTATGAAGTTAGAGTTAAGGCTGCTGTTGAGGGAGTCATATATAGTCCAGTTGACGCCATCGAATGCTGCCAGCCCGCCATCGGTGCAGATCCCACCACCACACACCGGTTCTGTGCCTATCCATTTGATGCCGTCAGCATCTACCTCCAGGGCGTTGACGATACGTGAAGGAATGGGGGCTGTCCAGGGATCCCAGTACATCCAGGCAGGATGTTGTGAAAATAAGTTCAGATGTAAGGTTAGCAGGAATATGGCTATCAGAATAATGTATTTGCCAACCGGATTTCTCATAAGAATGGAGTTGTTTAGCGTAATTTGGCAAAATCAAGGATTCTGCCCCTGTTTCTTCTCTTGTCAGGATATCTGATGGCATAAAAGAACCTCACGTAATAGGAGAGGAGGTCTCTGAGTTCCTTCCTCTTCACCAGGTGCTGGATCTTGTCGGTCTCATACAGTTTGTTGGTTGTAATGATATCGCGATCAACACTAAAGCCGCCACCCATTACTACCCTTGGGCCGGCAAACTCCACCAGTGCGCCTTCTTCCCCAATGATGATATCACCCTGTGTTACGTAGCTGGCGTAGGCGCCACCTGTTGTAGGCCCGGTGATGATCGACAGGTAGAGGATGCCTTCATTTTTCAGGTCGAGGAGTGCCATGTTCATCTTGGCCATCTGTGCCAGCGACATAGGTCCTTCATTCATACGTGCCCCCCCTGAGGAGCAAACGGATATCAGCGGCTGCTTGTGGTCCACGGCATAGTCGACGGCACGCTTGAATTTTTCTCCGAAAACAGCTCCGAATGAACCGCCGAAGAACCTCAGGTCGGAGATCACCAGGACGATGTCTTTGCCATGGATCTTGGCGGTCCCGCTAACCAGGCCTTCATTGGAAAATGATTTTTCCTTTGTTTTTATCAGGGTGTCCTTATAGCTGCCGATATTATAGAAGTCTCCATTCAGCATCTTTTTAAAGCTAAGGTCGCCCTCTATCTCCCTGAAGGTATTTTTGTCGCACATCTTTTCAATATGCTCTTCCACACTCAGGTATTCACCTTTGCCGCATTTAGGGCAGGCATAGAAATTATCTTTATAGTCCTTGAGGGAAATGAAACCACATCCGCCGGCAACCTTAAACATATTTTTGTCAGGATCCCATTGTTTCTCGCAGTTTACGAGCTCGGTATCTTCTATTCCTTCCTTCTCGAGGTGTGCCTTGATCAGGTGCATGATCTCGAAATTTTCCTGTTCTACATCGGTGATCTTTACTTTGGCAGGAAATTTTCTTTGTGTTCTTCTTTTTTCCAGTTTATCGAGGTTGTCGATAAATTCTCCATATTTCAGCACTTTTTCGCGCCTTTTAGCTTTTAGCTTACTTATTGTTGACGGTTTGAAGGATATTCCACCTTTCCTCGACTTCGACATCCACTCGTTGAGTGTTTTGACAATGGATTCTTTGATGACTTTAGCTGTGAAGTCATAGTCGGTATGTGCTCCTTTAGCCGGTTCCGGCAACACATCATCAACCATTCCGATGCGTTGGAGGTGTTCAACGCCCGGGCGAAGGATGTCGAGAGCGTCAGGCAATACTTCTTCAATATCTTCACCTGCAGCCAGTCTTCTGTGGAAGATGATCCTGCAGCAGCTTTCGGGTGCGATCACGGAGTATATGGCATTTTCGAGCATGAAGCTTTTATCGGCTACCTGCATGGCAAGGGCGCCGCCACTTCCACCTTCACCGACCACAAATGACATGGTAACAGTATTGGCATCACAGAACCTGCTGATGGAGTCGGATATCAGGAATGACTGTCCGCCCATTTCAGAGTCCATGGATGGGTCGCCACCATAAGTGTCGATGATAGAGATCACGGGGATCCTTTTCTTCTCTGCCTGTGCCAGCATTTCGAGGCCAAAGCCGAAGCCTTCGGGCTTCACCATGCCGGTGGCTTTGCTGGTATTGTCTTTTTTTGGTTTTTCCTGTCCAAGGATTATACAGTCGATACCATTAACACTGCCGGTGGCAGCTATCAGCGATGGGTCGGGTGATCCGTAATAGTTAATATTATCAAAGACCCTTTCGATTACTTCTGAGCTTCTGATGCGCTTTGGGTGTCTGACAAGGTCGTATCTTTCTTTATAAGATAATTTGGGAGCGTGCTTGGTTTTTTTTGGCATGAGCAATCGTTTAGTTTTTTCAGATCGACAAATTTAAGAATGTAAAGGTAGAAAACATTAATTATGTATGAAAATTTCCGGAATTAATGCGGATTGTTTTATGTTTCAATTGATTATGGGCATCGTAGGGTGTGTCGGGAAATTGTAAAGGTGGACAGCAGATTATCATCTTTCTCATTTTGCGATATATCCCATAAAAAAAGCCCTCGCATAATGAGCAAGGGCTTGGCGGACTGGACGGGAAAAATCATTTGTTTCTCATATTATCATAAACCATCATAAGTGTCATAATATAAAGTAATTACCATTATATTTCCTTTCACTATCGTATCAAAATACGACATTAAATGAACGTTGTGCTTCCTTTTTTGCGCACCCAGACTTTAAAGGGGGGTATAATTTGGTTCCACCATATTATTGGAAGTTTTAACTTTTGTATCTTTGATAAGATTATATGTAAAGATTATACAATCCTGACTTTATCCACCCAATATTGGTGTATAGTTACATAAGTGATTAAATAAAAAAGTTTGATGTTCTTAAGTTAGTAAATCTAACAATGTAATGAATAAGACAATATTCAAAAGGTTTAAGATATCAATTTACACACTTTCTCTAATTTATTTGCTTTCCGTTTCCTGCAACAACCAAAATAATAACAATAGTTCTAATACAAATAACAAAATCAATAATGATGATTTTGTTGAAAATTTAAATCACAGAGAAAAAATAGGTGACTATGACAATTTGCATTACATATCTAATTACTTAGAAGAAACAATTGATACAATTATTATTCAATATAGGTTTGATCTATGTCTTTGCCCTAAATGGTATATACAAGAAACTAATGAGCCCATTTGGCTTGAATCATATAGTGATTATCGTTATTCCAATTATTCAGATAGAGAAATAGATTCGAAAGAAGTGGAAGTTATTGGGTGTTTCTATAAGTATAAAGCAGTACCATTAGGATTGTATGATTTTGATTATCTAAGAGAAAAGTTTGTTCCTAATGCAAGAATTTTTAAAATTGAGAAAGAATTAACAGAAACTATTAAATAATAAAATTGCTATGCTCATATGAGGTACATATCCCTATTTTTAATCTTTATCTATTCATTCAGTTGCGCTCTGGCTCAAGATTGGATTCCGATTCGTCCAGGTGAGAAATACAATTATTGCTATAACGCAGGGATTATTAATACAACGATATGGGTTGATTCTATTAATCATGAAGGTGCAGACTCAGTATACTACTTAAACAGACTTTTTAATAAGATAGCATATGACACAATAGTAAAGAACAGTCCTGTTTTCCTGCAACGAGAGATTAGGTTCCATGAAGATCTTGTTGTTTTTTCTTCCCCGAATCAATATATTATTCCACTCAAGCTTAATGTTGGTGATCAATGGGTATTTGATTCAACAAATACCTTAGAAGCCACAATGACCGAAATCTATTCCGACAGCATCCTTGGTGTACCAGATTCTGTCAAAAAAATAGCTATATCAGATACACTGGGAAACCAATACACGGTTCTTTTATCCAAGTCTTTTGGCATTCTCAGTTTCCCTGATTTTGATAGTGTTGGATCGTATTATAAGCTGATAGGCCTTGAGATTGCCGATCTGGGAGAACAAATGCCAATGGCAAGGGAAATATATAATCCACACATAGGAGATAAATATTATTATTTTGAGAAATCGAATATTTGGGGTGGGCCTCATTCAAGGTGGGGCAAAAAACACACACAATACAAAATCATTGATGTTAATGAGACCGCATCAGATTTCTATTTTATTATCAAAGGATTGTATTTAAAAGCTACTCAGTTAATAAATTTTGAGATTGATACTTCATTTGGATATATTCTTGACACTATAAGAGAAGAGCCTGAAATGCTTCAGCTATATAATAACCAGGCTTTTATCACTGGATGGGGTAACTATGATCCAGTCTATTTTGAATGGGATACTAATTTTAATGCAACATCAAAAACTGATGACTTTTCAGAATATAAAGAATCTGGAAACGGGGACACACTTGTTTCGGCAGCGTCTATAATATTGGAAAATAAAAGTAGTAGATATGTAACTGGAATTGGGAAATTTGTATCCGATCATTATTATGGAACCGGATCTGGTACTATTTCAAAATTTGAGACTCTGAAGGCATTGCAAAAAAGTGATTATCTCTATGGTGAATTCCTGGACGATTGCTTCCTCTTATCGCCTGAGATTAAATCCGATATGCAAATCCTGTCAAAAGATACAACAATTTCACTTGAAGATACCTTAACATTAAGGGCTTCCCCTGGTTTCGACAGTTATAACTGGTGGGTTACAGGGAGAACCGGGAATCAGGATACTATCATTGCAACTGATTACGGTTATGGCCTACACGTATTTGGTGTAGAAATTGGATATTATAATTGCATAATGAGGGATTCTATCATAGTAAAGATTGGCAATGAAGGGATAAATGACATCGCTATGCCTAATGAAATCCAAATGTGGATGAAATCATTGGATGAGGTTGTCCTTAAGAATATTTCCACTGAAGATATAGAGTTGCAATTTCAAATTATTGATCAAAACGGAGGATTAGTATTCAAGCAGGAATTTGTTAGGCTTGATAAAGGCAAACAAGAAATAATAAATATTTCAAACCTCACACATGGCGTATACGTTATCAGGTCGATCACTGATAGTGCTAGCTACACAAAGAAAATAATATACTGATTTAGATTTGGTTCCGCTAGCACGACTCTTGGACGAGTGCCAGCGGGGGTATATATGCCTGTAAGTAAGGGGTAAAGGTGAAGACCTTCCCTTACCCCGGGCTTAAGTGCACAGAACGGCTTA
The DNA here is from genome assembly GCA_039714935.1 of Bacteroidota bacterium. GTDB lineage: Bacteria > Bacteroidota > Bacteroidia > Bacteroidales > B18-G4 > B18-G4. The sequence goes on from JBDLIJ010000107.1 coordinate 5,851, forward strand.
ACTGACCACCTTTAGTCGCTTCATCTTCAGCCGACAACAGCTGGTCAATCTGACCGACATCTGCACCTTTATGGGATGGGGACAATTATTCACGTGGATATAATGTGGGGATAAGATTAAATGACTCAATCGGGTGGGATTATAGTTGCTATGGAACTAATTTTTATAGTTTCTCTGGTTTGCCTGGAGGGGCAAGAACCGCATTATACATTAATTTTGCCGATATTGGTCATGGTGGTTATTTTTGGGTATCCACGAAGAAAAGTAACTTTGCAGGAAGGGTAAGATACCTTGGTTGCCACCAGGTTGGAGTATACCGACTTGGTCACAGTATATGGAATGGCGAGTCTGTTCGGTGCATTAAAGATTGATGCAATTATTGAGATTAATATGAACTTCACAGCCATAGACTTTGAAACAGCCATCGGAAAGCGGAATACCTCCTAATTTCGTAGTTACATATTCCGAGGTTATTCAAATTGAAAGTTACCCTGGTCATCCTTTTTTGGCTGAAACCAACTATAATATGGGAATGCCTTTCTTTTGATTAATAATGAGCATACAATAATTATCATTTTAATCAATACAAAAAAGGCTATAGTTACAAGCAACAAAGGAATATCTTCTTCTTCCTCTGGTGCGAGTGATGTCGATAAAGATGTTAATTCACGTAGTATCCAAAAAATTCCCCAACCTGCCCATAAGATGCTTGACATATAAATATTCCCGTCAAATACATCCAGTTTAAACAGAATAAAAATGGTTACCAGTATTGATGCTACAGATAATAAATCAATTTCAATCAATATGCCTAACAATTCAATCAGTAGTATTGCCAACCATAAAACTATTATGACTCTGTTCAATGATTTGAACTTATTCTTTACCTCTTTGGAAGGTCGAGAAGCAAGAAATCTTCTTAACACATTGTTGTCTTCTGATTCTTTATACTTGTCAAAGATTTCCTGTTTTGAATTGCCGTCTTTTAATGCTGCAAATATTTCTTCGCGAATATCTTTCTCCATAGGTACGAGTATTGAATAGCCAACGTATTGATATCGTGATTTCTATATGATAAAGTTAAAAAAAGTTGTTAAAAAAGTGCGACATTTTCGCATTTTGGGTATTAATAAGTGTAGACCTATACTGTGGAGTGATAGACACTTTGGTAGTTTTATAAACGTTTGTACCATCACTAAATTTGACAAGCAGTTCAACTTTACCCTTTTCAGCACCTTTCTTTTCTATCTCTTTTCGCCTGTCAAACACAAAAGAATATGTTGCGTTCATGGCTTTGAAAATTAATTGTTTCTGGTCTACATTTTTTATTAACAGGTCTACAAATATGATAAATGTAGACCAAGCCTATGGGTATTTATGTCCTAAAAAAGGTAGTCAAAATTACCCAACCTATAATTTGGGGGTCGCTAAAACATAGGCTACTGAAGGGATATAAAAGAAAAAAGTCCCACATTGTAGGACTTTTTACCATATTGTCGAAATAAGTTGCGGACTGGACGGGACTCGAACCCGCGACCTCCCGCATTATGTGTTCATTTTCACCGGAATCCCCAATATGAAGCATAATAGAAAAAAAAGAAATGTTTTTTTGCAGAATAGAATTTTTAATGTATTTTTGCAGTCCCAATTTCGGGAAACGTTCTTACAGAACACGGACTGGTAGTTCAGTTTGGTTAGAATGCCGGCCTGTCACGCCGGAGGTCGCGGGTTCGAGTCCCGTCCAGTCCGCAGAAGCCTACGTCATAAGCGTGGGCTTTTTTATTTCCATGCAACCGCCCCTGTCAACTGTCAACCGTCAACCGTCAACTGTCTACCGTCAACTGTTAACCGTCAACCGTCTACCGCGTAAACCGTAACTTCAGCGAAGGCCTACCGATTCTCCTCCCAGTAAAAATACTCAGCATCAGCCCTCAACATCTCCTCTTCCGTCATAAAATAGCGGGCGGCTTTTTCAAGGATATGAGCATGCCAGGCACTGTCTGAGCGGATATTTTTCTCTATTTGAAGGATGCGGTCGTACTTTTTCAGGGCCTCAGGATGGTTTTTCCACATCACATAACGGGCATTGTTGTAAAGCGCCTCCTCTACTGATATTTTCTTCTCCTCAGCGCTTTTCTTTATCTGTGCAAACCATTCCGGGCTGTTCCTGATCATGGCCACTTTTGCCTGCGGACCGAATAAACTGTAATACATTTCAGGATGCTCCTTTTGAAGTAAATATATGGCCTCATTGGTCAGTTCTTCATCTATCGTATGCCCAGTTTTGCTTGCGTCTGATAAAATGCGCTTGAACCATCCATCCAGGTTAATGATCCTTGTTTTCTTTCTGTCTATTTCGTCAAAGGTGCTTTTTACACCATAATGTTCCCAGAGGTCGTCAATAAACCCACGGTCAAACTTATGGAAGAACCTTTCGGTCATCATCAGGAAAATAACATCCTGCTGCTCTATTCTTGCTTTAAAGTCAATACTGTCTACGGTTAAATCGCTAATAAAACTTGCCGGATATATCTTTTTATAGAAATACCAAAATTCCTGCCCGGTAAAAAGCTTATCTGGTATCCTCGTATTGTAAATGTTCCAGTAATAGCTGTCGGCAACCGTGAGCACATGTGGTTTTTGATGGATAGTAGTGTCTTCTTCAAAATGATAAACAGGGTAGGGCATGGGGCCATGATCCAGTTCAAATAACAGGTTAAGGCTATGGCCTACATCATAATCGGTATGTTGTAAGGAATCGCTGATGACAATACTGTCGATGATCACTTCAGGAAGATCAATATTTCTTTTGCTTTCGATATATTGCAAGAGAGAATCGGCCACTTGCCACATTGCGAACTCACTCCAGTGTGTGCCTTGCTTAGGGAATACAGGAAATGGCTCTGTATCCCTGATGTCAATAAAATAGCGGTTGAAGTCGATTAAGTTTATCTGAAGCTCCTTAGCCCGCTTTTCGATATAGTCGTAATTGGTCTTTCCAGCCTCGCCTTTCACAAATTTATCAGGGATGTCTTCAGGATAGACAGATGCTTTGCCCGGTTCAATAATCAATATCAGGTCGATATTGAATTCGTTTTTTAGTTTGTACTGCAGGAAGCGGAATTTTCGTAATTTTTTATCAAGTACCTTTTCGCCAATGAAATCTTCTCCGGTCCATGCCCTGATATAATCATATTCGTAGAGTTGCCCTCCCTTTCCCCTGATCACTCCTTCGGCCGAGGGTAGGTGAAATAAGGTATAATCAAGCTGATTATGAATCCGTACCAGTGCATTATGAAACCCGACCTGCTGTTCCAGCCAGGGATCTACCGCTTCCTGAAAGCTCCCGTCAAGCCAGCTGTTTTTTGTAGGCGTTGGACGGCTTTCTACTTCAAAGTCGCCATGTAATGGCCTTTCCTGAAAAACGTCAAAATATCCCTGTATGGCCGGTACCATCAGCAGCGCCAGGAAGAGGATAAAGATGCTATGTTTTATTTTCAAGACCATTAAAACCTGAAATATATGAATGGGTTAAACCCTGATGAGTTGATGAAGCTCAGACTAATGATAAAAAAGAGCATGCTGAAAGTGCTCATCAGGATGATGGTACTGTTCTTTTGTTTTTCTGCAAATAGTTTTTCCTGCCATCTTTCTATTGCTCTGAAGCCACCCCAGAATGAGAAAAATATGGCGATGATCAGTATGGAATAAAATTTAGTGTCGAAATATATATTCTCGCCTCCACTGCTGATTAAAAACATTTTTTCAAGGTATGCCATTGCTTCAGGCAGGGTGTCTGCCCTGAAGAATACCCAGCTTATCAGTACGATAATATAGGTGATTATGATACTGGGCACTTTCCCGATGGCTTTATAGACTTTCAGCAGGAAGATCCTGTCGGCAATCAGGAATAATCCATGAAAGGCACCCCAGATCACAAAGTTCCATGCCGCACCATGCCACAGTCCGGAGATAAGGAATACCACCCACAGATTGAGATACATCCGCCTTGCCGATACCCTGTTTCCCCCCAGTGGGATATATAGGTAATCTTTCATGAAGCGCCCGAGGGTCATATGCCATCGGCGCCAGAACTCGGATATGTTTTGCGAGATGTATGGATTATTGAAATTTTCAGGGAAGCGGAAGCCGATCATGCGGCCAATGCCTATTGCCATATCTGAATAACCCGAAAAGTCGAAGTAGATCTGGAAGCTATAAGCGATGATGCCGTACCATGCGCTGATGGTATCAATATTGGCCCCACCCTGTGAAAAAATATCATCCACTGCTTCACCCAGCACATTGGCGATGAGGACTTTTTTTGACAGACCGATAACGAAGCGAAAGAAACCTGTCAGCCTGTTATCGATATTTTCATTGGCACTTCGGTCGACCAGCTGGTCGGCAATCTCATTATATCTCACGATAGGGCCTGCAATGAGCTGTGGAAACATCAGGATATACAAAGCATAGTCAGTGACACGCTCAAGCGGTACATGCACCTTACGGTATACATCTACTGTATAGGTGATCTTCTGGAATGTGAAGAATGAGATCCCTATCGGCAGGGCTACCTTCATCCAGTGTGCCGCCCCCAGGCCAAGGGTTTGCAGCAGGGTGTTGACATTGTCGACAAAGAAGTTGGCATACTTAAAATACAACAGCAAGCCTATATTCAGCACCATGGATGCTGCCAGTAGCCACATTTTCTTTTTTCCTGCTGAATGATCCATCATCCTGACTACATAAAAGTCGAGCAGTATGGATCCCAATA
>JBDLIJ010000108.1:0-10619 GCA_039714935.1 Bacteroidota bacterium
TTAAAGGCAATAATGTCTCAGGGGTCTTCGGAGGTGCTATGCATCACCTGACCAGGCCGAATGAGTCCTTTTATGAAGGGAGTGCTCCTTTACCCCGAAAGTATGTAGCGCATATAGATTTTATATGGGAGTTCGAGCAAAGCAGGGGCTTTTACAGGCGTGCAGCAAGTTTTAAGGTCAACCCGGGCTTTATTTATCAGTCCCAGGCCAAGCTAAGCCAGTTTGCTTTTGGTGCTAATTTCTATTTCACCAGTGTATATCTGGGCTTGTGGTATAAAAACGAATCATTTGATTACGACACCTATAGTACTTTTTCTGTGATGGGTGGCCTCAAGATTCCCTTCTCTGATATTTCAAGGTTGAAACTCATGTATAGCTATGATTTTGTGATTTATCCGGAATATATCTTCACCGGACCCACCCACGAGATCACTTTGATTATGGAGTTTGACGATGTCACCCTGTTTCGGCCGAGAACGATTGGTACAGCCAGGAACAGAGGGTCTGCCGGTGGTATCATGGAGTGCTCACCATTCTAGAGATATCCGATATCTGATATTCGATACTTGATATTCGATACCTGATATTCATAAATGTTCACTGCCAATTTACACCTTCATCCTGTATCTTGTTTCCTGTGCCCTGTTTCCTGTTTCCTGTGCCCCGTTTCCTGTGTCCTGTGCCCTGTGCCCAACACCTTGCACCATAAAAAAGCCGGCAGATCAATAATCTGCCGGCTATGAAATAATAACTTTTAGATGTGTGTACTATCTGATCAATGTAATAACCCCTGAAGTGCGCAGATTGCCGTCGCCATCATCCATACCTTTCCAGAGTGTGTCATCTCTGAAGGTGGCAGAAGCTTTCCAGATATAATTGCCGGGAGGCAGCAAGCCGCTACTTTCATTATTGAGCGTGCCACGCCAGGTTTCGCGGGGTTGCCCGTCTTTGTTCAGAAGTGTTGATGAAAACACCAGGTTTCCCCAGAGTGTATATACTTCAACCTTATATCTTTTCATGTTGATGCCTACAGGTTTCCACCTGCGATTCTCTACACTTCCTCCTGGCCGGAATGCACTGGGGATGAACAGGCCCTTGAATAGTAGCTCATACTCCATAAGCGTTGTGTCGGGGCATCCGTATTCATTGTACGCAATAAGCTGAATCAGGTATGTGCCGTCTTCAGTATAGGTAGTAACCGGGCTGAATTCAATGGATGTTTCGCCATTACCGAAATCCCATTCATAGAAATCGGCTCCGATGCTGATATTGTCGAGCAAGACTACACCCTGCGTAGACTGATAGTTTTCGATCAGGTTAAAGCCGGAGGTCGGGACTTCAAATACCTCTATGTCTTTAATTATAGTATCCCTGCATTGATTGAGATCTTCAACGATCAGGGTAACAAAATAGGTTCCCAGGTCGTCATACTGATGGGATGGATTTTGTAATACAGATGTATCATTCATCGACTGAGAATCGCCGAAACTCCAGTGCCATGAGTATATGTCGGGACCAGATACTTCTGTTTCATCAAAGAAATCAGTCATCTCTTCCTGACATCCTGTTGCTGAGCTGAATTCAGCGATAGGAGGGTCAAAGACTTCAACCTGAAGATCAAGCGTATCAATACATCCATTATCGCTTGTTACTATCTGTTGCACATCATATAAACCGGCACTCGGATACTGGTAACTGGGATGCTCGAGGCTTGAAGTGTCATTTGTAGCCGTCAGGTCACCGAAATCCCATTCCCAGCCAACAACATTCGCTCCATTGCCTTCCGACCTGTCTTCAAAATAGGTTTCTTCATTTGTGCAATTCAGATAAGTCATGAAGTCGGCTGTAGGTGTGGGGCTTACCTCAATAGTCAGATAAGCAGTATCTGAATAATTGTTTCCACTCACATTGGCATTAATAATAAATTGTATCTGGTAGGTGCCGGGGTCGGCAAAGACATGGCAAATAGTATCGGGAGAGGAAGTGAAAATATCACTGTTACCATCGCCATAATCAAAGATCCACTCATTGATATTCCCTGTAGAACCGAAAAACTGAGATGTATTTGCAAAACAAACATTCTGGTTATTACAGAAAGGCGGATCGATGGCTTCAAATGATGCCAGCACACATGGCCCTTTGTAGACGGGAAGCATGATTGAATCATAGCATCCAAGGTAGTTTGAAACTTTGAGGCTTACAAAGTATGTACTGTCATTTCCCGAATACAGGTGCTGAGGAGATTGCGCAGTAGATGTATTGGAGCCGCTGTTTATATCCCCGAAATTCCATTCCCATGACTGGATGAAAGTTCCGTTACCGACAGAAAGGTCATAAAAACTCGTAGGACTGTCGCAGTGTGCAGTATCTGTTACAAAGTTTGGTGTTGGGAGGGAATCAACCCTTACCATCTGATAGGTTGATGCCTCACATCCGTTAATATCTGTTGCATTCAGGGTAACAAGATAATCCCCCGGGGCATTATAATAATGCGATACTGTATCGTGTGGAGTTGCATAGATGGGTGATCCATCGCCAAAGTCCCAGTACCATCCTGCAATAGAATCTGATGTCAGTGGTAAACCCTGAAATAATGTCCGCTCTCTGAAACATACCTGTTCGGCAGTAAAATCAACGCTGGCTTCGCCAAAAAGGCATATCGTATCAGTATAAGTATCTGAGCACAGATTATTGTCAGTCACTGTAAGATTGATAATATAGCATGTATCCAGAATATCATAAATATAGGCAGGGTTGATCTCATTAGAGAAATATCCCTCATCGAGTTCCCAATTCCATGATTGCAGCGGACTGCCACTTGATCCAAAGCTTGATTCATCTATAAACTGAACAGATCCCGGGGGATCGCAGTACTGTTGAAAGCTGAAGCCTGCATTTGGTGTGTCAAATACCTCTACCCACTTTCCTGCTGTGGCTGAGCAGCCGTTGTTATCAGTTACGGTTAACTCAACAAAGTAATTGTCGATAGCCGAAAACATATGACCGGTATTTTGCAGGTTGGAAGTATCTCCAGGAGCATATCCCGGATCATTAAATTTCCAGAACCACTGGTTTATGACAGTGGCCCCCGGCAACGACTGATCTGTAAACATCGTTGAATCGTTAAAGCAAGCCTGTATAAATGTGTAGTCAGCTGTTGGTATCTCAAGCACCTCAACCGGTAATATAATGCTGTTTATACAACCGGAGGTATCAGTGATGGTAAGTGTGACATTAAATGAACCGAATGTTGTAAAGATATGCCATGGGTTCATTAGTGATGAGGTATCCTGTGTGCCGGATGCGGGGTCGCCGAAATCCCAGAAGAAACTAATAACGGCTGATATGTCTGTTGTATCAGTATTCACACTGAAATATGCTGTATCGTTTTGACATACGCCACCTGACGGACTTATATTAAAGTATACCGGTGGTGGGGGATAAATTTCAATATCGTGGGATATGGAGTCTATGCATCCATTGGCATTCGTTACTTCCAAAAATACATTGTATGTTCCTGCATTGCTGAATAAGTGATAAGGATTTTGCAGAGTGGAAGTATTATTTGATCCGGATGAAGGGTCATCGAAATTCCAGCTCCATGCCTGTATACCTGTCCCAAATCCCATCGATTCATCAAAAAACTGAATAAGGTTGCCTTCACATCTTGGCCCACCGGCTGAAAATTCAGACTGGGGTGAAACACTGATCGTGACTTCATGTGTAATGGAATCGGTGCATCCGGCATTAGAGGTGATCACCAGAGAAGCAATGTAAGAGCCTGAAAGGGTATATGTATGTGTTACATTTGGCGGGTCGGGAAACAGTACAACTGTATCCGTACCATCACCAAAATACCAATGCCATTCTGTTATCCAGCCATTGGGGGATGATGAAATATCGAAAAAGTCCATTGGGAATCCTTCACAGGCCGGTGATGATGTGTTGAAGTCAGCGCTTGGGGGCGGATTTACCGTCATGGTATGCGTGGCAGTACTGTCACAACCATTTACATCAGTTCCTGTAAGTGTAACAGTATAGGTTCCCGGTGAAGCATATGAATATTGCGGATTTTGCAGGATAGATGTTCCTCCGTCACCAAAAGCCCAAAGCCAGGTCACCAGGCTTGCCGAACCGCTACCGTAGAAGTTAGCGATGGCGTTTACGCATATTGTATCTGAATCGGTAGTGATCTGCACATCGGGAAGCGCACTTACCGTTACATCATAGGTAATAGAATCCGTGCATCCGTCAGTATTTGATACTACCATGATGACAGAATATGTTCCATCGCTTGTAAAAATATGGGATGGGTGCTGTAGTGTTGATGTATTATTGATGCCTGATCCCGGATCTCCAAACTCCCAGTACCAGCTAACGAGGCTGTTGCCTCCGTTAGGGGAGGAGAGGTCAGTAAAGTCTACCGGCTGCTGATTGCATGCAGAAGTAAAGGTGAAATCTGCTGCCGGGTTGGCTACAATATTCACGTCCCTGAATGTAAAGTCGCTACAATCGTCGGAGTCAGTAATTGTCAGTGTGACCTGAAAAGTCCCTGTGTTGGGATAAGAATGAACCACATTGGGATCATCAGGGAAGGTGACGGTAGTAGATGTGCCGTCGCCAAAATCCCATTCCCATGTTGTAATATATCCGTTGGGAGTTGTCGAAATATTTGTAAAATGTACAGAATCATTCAGGCAGGTGGGGCCATCATGAAAGAAGTTTGCTGTGGGAAGCTGATTGACCGTTACGGGGTAACTGATTGAATTTGTACATCCGTTTGTATCCTGGATGCTCAGTATGACGGTATAGGTCCCTGCTGACAGATATGTGTGAATAGCATCCTGTGTAAATCCTATGCCTCCATCACCAAAATCCCATGACCATGAAGTTACTGTGGAAGCAACGGTGCTGGTACCATAAAAGTTTGTTACACTGTTCAGGCAGGTTGGATCAGGGTTAAAGGTAAAATCAACATCAGGTATGTCTCCCACATCAACAGTGTTGATAGCAGTGTCAGAACAGCCATCTACATCTGTTACTATGAGCGTCACGGTGTATGCTCCTGCAAGAGGATATAGGTGGACCGGATTCTGAATAGTGGAAGTCTGGCCATCACCAAAATCCCAGTTCCACATTACGATCGGTTTCCCTGAAGTGCCGAAGAAGGAAGTTGCTCCGCCAAGGCATGTAGGGTCTGGATCCCAGGTAAAATAAACTGTTGGAAGGGCGGGAATTGTCATCACACCGGTACCAACATCTGTACAGGTGACACCACTGGAATCTGCGGTGACTGTCAATTGTACGATATATGTTGATCCAGGAGCATATACATGGAGCGGGTTCTGAAGGGTCGATGTATTGCCGTCGCCAAAATCCCAATCCCATGCAACAATGGTATAATTTTGTGCAGCAGAAGACAGGTCAGAGAACTGAACTGTTGAGCAAGCTGTCAACGATCCATTAAAAGCAGCATTCGCACTGCATTGCCCCTGAACATTTACTTGCCCTGTAAAACTAAAGACAAGCAAAAGAAAAAGTTTAGGTAAAATGAGTTTAATTAGTGTGTGATTAACTTCCATCTTCTAGTATGATTTTGTTTATTTATATCAACGGCTTTATTGTAATCGTTTCTATAAATATTTCTTTACCGCCTTATTTAATATATGTAATACGAATTGTTAATACAAAAGTTGTACAAATTAATACATAATTTGAGAATAAATGCATAATCTGTCTTAATCATATTCATTTTTTTTGTGCATGAATAAAAATTCAGGAATTTTTTCTGCTGCCAAACGTTTGGCAATGATCTTTTTTTCTCTGTTCAGGATATATATAACTGGTGTGCTGTAAATGTCGTACAGATCGTGATAATCTCCCGTCAGGCTCAAGTTTCCGTTTACCTGTACCCAGCCCGGGTCTTTTTCAATGACATAATTTTTCCAGTCACTGAAAACAGTATCAGTATTCACGGCATAGATCTCCAGGTCCAGCTCTGTTTCTTCATAGAATTTCTTTAAACTATTTACCTCACGTTTGCATTCCCCGCATGTACTACTCCAGAACAGCACGATCACATAATCAGCGTCAATCTGTTGCAGCGCAATGAATTCGTTGTTGGTGTCAGCCATAATGAGTCCCGGAGCGTACTCACCTATCAGAACCTTACGCATTGTGCTGACCCTCTTGATCAGGTTTTGCTGCACTGTGGGATTTAGCCAGTCATAAGTATGATCTGTAAAATATTTATCAACCATATGCACAAATATCCTGTCATGTCCCATTATCTTACTTGTTTCGTAAGAATTGGTAAAATACCAGAGCAGGTATTCTTTCATTTCTGCGTTTTCTTTTGTCAGGCTTACCATCTGATCTATTTCTGTGATCACGGTATCAGGTTGTTTTGGAATTACGTGCTTCATGTACCGATCCAGCTTACGATGGAAAACAGGTGTGCGCAGGATTCGATCATCTGAAAAGTCTATTCCGTCCCAATAGTGATTTCTGTAATATAGATAAGTAGACAGGCTGTCATGGCGTCCGTCTTCCAGAAAAAATTCAGGAATTTCCGGCTCACGCATTATATTAAATAATAGTGTCGTCAATGCATCGGGATTTTCATCGATAAGATTCAGCTTATATGCAATGCTTGCATTATTGATGCTGTCAATCCGGTTTTTGATAATGGCTGTGCTGTCGCTGCCTTCAGGAAGGCGCTGCAGGGCAGACTGTAGCCCTTGAATGCGTTCGTAGTTAGATTTGTTTTGTTTAAGATAACTGTAAAATAATATGTTTTCCTCCGATCCTTCTATTTCCATATCGGTGGGAGAACCATTTAAATCCATTTTGAGCATAAATTCCTGCTGTTCATCTACCATGAATTCAAAAAGCTTTTTCTTTTTCTCGCTGGCAAGAAAGTATACACCTTGTTTTAGTGATTCATCACCTTGAAAATGTATATCTCCTTTTAGTGCATCAGCAGTATCTGAAACACTTAGCTTATCACCAAAGTAATGACCCAGGTATGCAAGGGTGTCTGTGTATCCTTCAAGTTTAATTATAATATTGTGACCGGATGATTGTGAATAGCCCTGTGCCAATAACAGAATCGCCAATAGTGTTAATAGGAAGTTTTTCATAGGTGCCTTATAAATTCAATCAAATAGAGCGTAAATTTAGGAATAATTATTATTTTTGCCACATAATATTATGGGGTGTTAGCTCAGTTGGTTTAGAGCGCATGCTTGACAGGCATGAGGTCACTGGTTCGATTCCAGTACATCCCACCCTAAAACCGGTTCAATCCGGTTTTTTTTATGCTGTTTTTTAGGCCGGAACCATAAAAAGTGAAAAAAAAATAAATTTTTTTCAAAAAAAATAAATTTTCTAATAGCATGGAAGACAGACCTTTGCGGTGTGATGTTGCTTTGTTTTTTATTTTTTTTCATTTTTTTTTTCACTTAGAGGGTTACCTTTTTGTGTTTTCACGTATTAATAAGTGCTTTGAGGATGGAAAAGCTCTCAGCGAACTAAAAAAAAAGAAGTCTTAATTCATTGAATCAAAAAAGCATTATCAAATGAAAACTTTAGCAGAAAACTTGGACAACTTAGCAGTACTCAACGAACTTGAAATGAGCAAAATTTTAGGCGGTAACAATAACCCTAATACTACAACTGTAGAAGACGAAGACTGTTGGCTTTCTGCGTAGAAGATGAAGGCTGTTGGTGTTAATTTCCTCCCCCCCAAAAAAATGTAATTTATCTGTCTTTCCGACAAAGACTTAACAGCATTGTTATAAAGAATTTATAATAAAAGTATTATTATATTAACTTTCGTTCCTAAATTAGTGGCATGGAACGGAGGTTATTTTTTTATATCCTAATATATTTTCTCTTTACTATTCCTTTTCAAAGTATTGCAGATCAGGGAGATTCCCTGAAAATAGCTGAATTAAATACTCACGGGCGCCAGTTGGCTACGAGATTAGGCGACTTTGATGGTGCTGTAAATACCTTCCTGGAGATACTGGAAATTGATTCTAATAATGTTGCGGCCAGAAATAATCTTGGTACCGTGTATAAACTATTGGGAAGATATAATGATGCGCTCACGGTTTATAATGAAGCTTCCGGGCTTGTTGTTAAAGGCTGCGGCCCTGATTGTGATAATCTTGCTTTTATATACATGAATATTGGGAATATATACAATATCAAGCAAGATTATGAGCTTGCGCTGCAGTACTTTAATTATGCCGAGCGGATTGTTAATGTCAATTCACTTACGAGCAATAATGCCACCTCGGTATATAACAATATCGGGAATGTGTATTTTTATATGAAACACTGGCGTGAGGCGCTGGAATCATATAAAAAGGGTGTAGAGGTCAAAAAGCAATTCCATGCCGGCGGTTTGGACATTTCCTATGCAAATATTGCAAGTACGTACGAAAATCTGAACATATTGGATTCTGCAAAAATGTATTATGCTCTTTCCATTAAAAGTAAAATAGATCAGTATGGACCTGAGAGTTTTTATTTGATAAGTGTATACAATAATTATGGTGTTTTGCTGCAGAAGCTGGGTGAGAATGATGATTCTCGGGAGTATCTGAACAAGGCACTTGAACTGGCAAGGATGAATTATCCTGCTAAACATCCTGTTACGGCAGAATGCCATCGATATCTTGGATCCTGGTATCTTTCAATGAACCAGGCTGAAAAAGCATTGGAGCATTTTCATAAAGCCATCATGACTGTTGTGTTTAACTTTGATAATGAGGATATTTATGAAAACCCGTCATTGGAAAGCGAGATTCTCTCTGATGCAGTATTGCTTGAAGCCATAAGGGGAAAAGCGATCGCTTTATCAGGTATTTATAAGCAAAAGCAGGAGACTGCAATATTAATTGCTTCACTGAACACACTTGAGAAGTCTAATCTGCTAACTGAAAAGATGCGTTCTGCCTATCTGAGCCAGGAAAGCAAGCTATTTATTGCCGAAAGCTCGCATGCTGGCTACAGCATGGCAATAAATACGGCATATGACCTTTATAAGCTTACGGGAAAGGTTGAATTCGCAAATAAGGCTTTTGTGTATGCCGAAAAAAGTAAATCATCTGTATTGCTGGCTTCGCTGCAGGAGGTGGAAAATAAAAAGAATCTGGGGATCTCTGCCTCATTGCAAACATTTGAAGAAGAGCTGAAAAACGAAACTGAGGTATACAAGAAGAAGCTTTATGAAGAGCGTCAGCGTGAGCATCCTGATTCCGTAAGATTGGGTATATGGCAGGGGAAGCTGATCAACCTCAGTAAGCAGCTTGACAGTTTAAACAATGTAATCCATATTAATTTTCCGGAATACGCAAGCAAGTTTGATAATGAAGTTGTTGATCTGGAAGGAGTGAAAGAGGGTTTGCTGGAAGAAGGGCAGGTGCTGGTTGAATATGCTTTCACAGATACACTGATGTTTATATTTCTGCTATGCAGTGATAGTCACTATATTGCCCGTGTGCCAATAAATGCAGATTTTTATTCTGATATAGAGATTCTGAGTCAGTTTCTTAGAAATAATGACTTTGCGAATAATACTTTCGAGGATTTTCAAGCATATACTGATGCAGCATATTCGTTATATAAAACCTTGTTTCAGGCTGTTGAAGATAGGATTGCCGGTAAAAAGCTTATCATAATACCGGATGGGGAATTGGGATATATCCCTTTTGAAGCATTACTTACTTCAGACGTTTCCGATGGAGGGATGGATTACCGATCGCTTCCCTACTTAATATACAAATTCAGTACTAACTATTCCTATTCAGCCACGCTTTTAGTTGCTGAGAAAGCTGTTGATGAAACCTCAGGGAATCAGGTGCTTGCATTTGCTCCCACATATGATAATCTGGATGGTATTAAGGGTGATAAATTTCCTGCTTACAGGGATTACTTAAATTACCTGGTTCCTTTGAGATTTACCACTGAGGAGATTGAGAATATCAGTAGTATCATGAACTGTACGAGGTATGAAAGCTATGATGCGACGGAAAAGGTATTCAGAGAGCTCGCCCCTGATTATGATATTTTACATCTTGCCATGCATACGCTCATCAATGATGAGAACCCGATGTATTCTCAACTTGTTTTTACACTGAACAACGATACCCTGGAAGATAACGATGGACTCCTGAACACCTATGAGTTATTCAATATTAAACTGTCGGCCAGGATGGCTGTCTTAAGTGCCTGTAATACAGGGTATGGAAAGCTGCGTAAAGGGGAGGGCATCATGAGCCTTGCGAGGGGTTTTATTTTTGCAGGTGTTCCGAGCATTATCATGACATTATGGGCAGTTGAGGATCAGTCAGGGTCAATTTTGATGAGCAAATTTTATGAGAACCTGGTAGATGGACAGAACATTGATGCTGCATTGCGGCAGGCAAAATTGCAATATCTTCAGAATGCCGACCAGTTAGGAGCACATCCTTACCTGTGGTCAGGCTATGTAAGCATCGGATCTACAAACCCCCTGGTGATTACATCTTACTATCTGTGGTATATCTTTGGTGTTGGACTTCTTTTGGTGGCATTGTTGATCTTCGTGAAGACCAAACAGGCAAGAA
>JBDLIJ010000109.1:0-10616 GCA_039714935.1 Bacteroidota bacterium
CACTGGAAGGATTGGTACATATTGTAAATACAAAATGCGGAGGCTCGTATGGATTTTACTCATCACATGCCTCCAATGTATTTGCCATTGCAATATTTGTGATTTCACTTTCTGCCAGGAAAAGCCTCTGGACTATATCCCTTATCATGCTTTGGGCCAGCCTGATCATATACAGTCGTATTTATCTGGGTGTACACTATCCGGGAGATGTTATGGCAGGTACCGCTGCCGGAGCGTTTTTGGGGTGGACCATTGCCAGGTTTGTGAAGAACATGATTGGTGTAAATCCTAAATCCTAAAACTTTAAATTCGAAACAATATCTAATGATCTAAATTCAAATAATTAGATCTCAGTTATCTTCATTAGCTAAATTTAATAGCTTAATATATTACAAATGAGGGGGACATTTCTGCTTTTTTGGTATTAATAGATAGAAACCCATGTATTTCTATTGTCAAATTAATAGCTTAAAATGGAAAAGTCTAATAAAACACAATACGACCTTGAAGAGAGGACGTTTAAGTTTGCCGAAACTGTACGATCATTTATTAGGTTGATATTGAAAACCAGAGCAAACATCGAAGATGGGAAATAATTAATCCGGGCGTCAGGGTCAGTTGCTGCAAACTACATTGAGGCTAACGAATCTTTAAGCAAAAAAGAGTTCATTTATAGAATAAAACTTTGCCGTAAGGAATCGAAGGAGCCTATACTGTTTTTACGTTTAATTGACTTGAATAACTCTATTGAAAGGGAAACCCAAAGGAGTTTGCTCATTGACGAAGCAACACAGTTGATGAAAATATTTGGCGCAATACTTTCCAAGTCAAAATAGCAGGAGCGTAATTAGCACCAATTTGAATTTTGAATTTGTTTCGAATTTAAAGTTTTAGGATTTAGGATTTTCTAAAGTAACTATCTCTTCCTTCAGGCCTTCTATCTCCTTCTTTAGGCCTTCGATATCCTTCTTCAAGCCTTTAATCTCTCCCTTGAGCGTTTTAACTTCCCCTGTTAGATCCTCGTTCTTCTTGTCCATCTTCTCCATTGTTTTCTTGTCCTTTTCCCCCAGCTCCTTAAAATGTTTGATCGATTCAAGGAAGTCTTCTTTTTCTTCGAGCAGCCCTTTCTTTTGTTCCATAAGATGGTCAGCTTCTTTTCTGGAGTCGATGAGCTCTTTTTGTACCTGCGCCGTTTCTTTTTTTGATCTGTCAAGGTCAGATTCCAATGCCTGTATCCTTTTCTGGTATGATGTGATCAAATCTTTTACGGTCTCAATATCTGTTGTAATAGCCATTTGTCGTATTTTTCAGATTACTTTTTAATAATGATTTCATCTCCGGTATTAATGATGTTGGGATTTTCAATGCCGTTATCTTCGGCTATTTTTGGGTATAGATTCCCATCACCTAAATGGAGACGTGCAATTAAGAAGAGCGTTTCTCCCTCTTTGATCACATGTGTGATGTCCTTAATCTCTGGTTCTTTTACTGCCGGGGCCTTGGTCTCCTGTTCCTTTATCTTATCTTCCTGCAATTGTGATGCCTGGCTCTTCAGTGCTGAAATCTCTTGTTCGAGTTGTTGATTCTTGGCCTCAAGTTCACTAACCAATGATTCACAGGCCACAATCTTCTCTTTATCTTGCTTTGCGGTTCCATCAGATTGGGCGATAAAGAAAATCGCTACGCAGGCCAACAGGGCAATGATAAACAGGATGATAAATAATAGCAAAGTCTTTTTTTGCTTTTTCATTGAATTTTCAATCTCATCAAGGGCATGATAAGCACTTAAGTCGGCTTTACAGGAGGGACAAACAGTGATATTCGCATCCAGGCCTGTATGCTCGCACAGAGGACATTCCATAGTTGTGTGGTTTAGATTTAGGATATTAAACATATAAATATACGAAATGTATAAGCTGGATGCAAATACTCTAAGTACTTTAAATACTCTAAGTACTTTAAATACTCTAAGTACTTTAAATACTCTAAGTACTTTAAATACTCTAAATACTCTAAGTACTTTAAATACTCTAAATACTCTAAGTACTTATTTAGTATATTTACGGCAGAAAAACCTAACACTATGTTTAACTAATAAAAACAATCATGAAAAAAACCTTACTACTGATGCTTATTGCCATATTCACGCTTAGCACCTATGCGCAATATGAAAACTCAAAGATCAAAGGCCCTAAGCTTATGCGGGTTGAAACGCACCCCGGACATGTGGGTGATTATTCCAATGCTGTAATTGGCCAAAAAAATTATGATAACACTGTGATCGGAACAACCTGGTATGATGCACAAACCATTAACTATGGAAATGTTATGCCCCGGACATGGCTTTATAATGACGGTACTATCGGTGCTTCCTGGACTTGTGCCGGCGAAGACCTGGACCCTCAAAGAGGCATCGGGTATAATTACTATGATGGAACCGAATGGGGTGAGCCCGACCTGCACGTGGGCGTACCCGACGATGAAAGGCTTGGGACTACCTGTTATGCTCCATGGGGAGAAAATGGGGAGATACTCTGCTCATATAAGTATATTGCCAACGAAGGCCCCATTTATTTCTTTAAAAGGGAAGTTAAAGGCGAAGGTGATTGGGTATTGGCCCAGCTCGACGGCCCTGAAGATGCATCAATCGTTTGGCAATCCATGACAACCAGCGGTGACAACAACGAATACATTCATCTGCTGGCATATACTTATGATACACCTATTCAGGGGCAGGAAAATGCCCTGCTCTATTATCGCTCAGATGATGGCGGGGAAACATGGGATCCTGATGGCATAGTGATTGACGGGCTCGGATCCGGTGATCTGGTTACAATCAACGCCCTCTCCTACAACTGGGCCAATCCTGTAGGCAGCACCATTGCCTTTACATATGGCTTTGATGAATGGGGTGGCTGGGTATTCAAATCCAATGACCACGGCGACACATGGAACAAGATAACTGTAATGGAAACGCCATTCGATCCCTTTGATCCTCCCACAGACACAGATGTTTTCGGAGCAGGCATCGGCTCTTCTGCTGTAGCACTGGATTCAGACGGTAAAGCACATGTGATATTCCCCAGGATGATGCAAGCATGGGATGCCGGAACGTGGGGATACTACCCTCTGAACTCTGATGGACTCATCTACTGGAATGAAGATATGGCCCCTCTTGATACAACAATCATCAGTTCTACCGGACTGGATAATCTTGATGCCGGCGGTTACCTCTGCGGGTCCATATTTGGATACGATCCCTCAGTTGGGGTTGAGATCCCTGAAGGCCAACCTAACTATGCCAGCGCCCTGTGCGGGTACCCGGTGATATCTATTGATGCGAATGATAATATGTTTATATCATCCTGCAATCCCACACCCGGCTATATAAGTGGTGAAGGTTATCTGTATCGCCATATCATTGCCAACAGTTCATTGGATGGTGGGGCAAGCTGGACTGGCATGATCGACCTGAATGATGATATACAGTTTATTTTCTCGGAATGTGCCTTCCCTGTTATGACTCCGCTTGTTGACAACACAATATATTTCCTATTCCAGGAAGATATCTACCCGGGAACCTTTGAGTGGCCGGGGGAACAACCAGAACCCGTTGAGAATAGTATGATCATGATGAGTGTTCCGAAAAGCGTATTCGTTGGCATTGAAGAGAATGAGGCTGCCCTCAACTTCGATCTCTCTGCCCCCTACCCTAACCCTGCCAATTCAAGCGTACAATTCAATATCAACCTGGAAACAAACGCTCAGGTTGTTGTTGAACTACTGAATACAATCGGACAGACAGTAAGCTCTGTTGATTTTGGGGTTATGAACGGAAACAGAAAACTTAGCATTGACATTTCTGAACTGCAAGCCGGCATCTACTATTGCAATGTGAATGTAGATGGACAGCGTGCCAGCAGAAAGCTGGTGGTTTACTAAATATTGTAAATTGTATATTGTAAACTGTAAACTGTAAATCAAAAAGAGGCTTCCCTTCACGGAAAAGCCTCTTTTTTTTATGCACCTGTACCTGGTATCTGGTACCCGATATCTGGCACCCACATTCTACTCAAAATCAAGTAACAGAAAATGAACCCTGAAGTTATGCTCACATTCCTGATCGCACTTTGCTTCAGCTTCTTTACATTTTTTCAATTCTTCCTCTGTGCATTTTTTCTTAGCTTCTTCTGACGGCACTCCCTTGCACTTTTCTTTGGCATCTTTGCATTTGTGCACCTCAGGACATTTATGATGGCGTGAGACTTCCCCCTCCTTATCATCATCGTCTTCTTCACCCTCACTTTCATCATTGTCCTCTCCCTCCTCCTCATCATCATGCTTACAGCCTTCTTTATGATGTTCTTTTAATTTGGCTAGGAGATCGTCGAAATATTCCTTATGATTCTCGGCTATAGCTGTCAATGCCTCAAAGTCAGCCTTATGCTCTTCCCTGAACTTTTTATGTCCTTCCTGGCAATCCTTAGTATAGTCTTCGTTGCCAATTTTCTCCTTAATGCCTGCAATAAGGTCTTTCTCCTCATCATTTAAGATCGTGTCAAATTCAAGCCTCAGGGGTTGCAGATATGCCAATATTTCAGCATGCGCGTCAGCATCATGCTTTTTATCGCAACATTCCTTTTTCTCTTTGGGTGTGCACTCAGCTTTGTCGTCATCATCAAAAATACAATGCCCTTCACCCCATATAACATGGGATGCAAATAGTAAACCGGCTGCAACGACAAGAGTGATAATAATTGTTAAAAGTGTCTTTTTCATCATTTATGGTTTTTTAAATATTTTAAGATCACCAAATATAATGATGTTAACATATAAAACATTCATTTACACGTTGATGTGCATACGCCATCTCATTGATCTATATGCGTTTTGTTGCACTTAATTATCAGATAAATACCTTGTTGAATGATATGCAGACAAATAAAAAGGGGGTCCTGGAAAAAGTCCCCCTTATTATTTTTGATACAAGAAATCCGAAATTTGAAATTCGAACCTATATTCGATATTCCTTATTTCGCCAGCATTACTTTTTGGGTCAGTTTGTGATCAGCGGTGCTGATGGTGCAGAAATATATGCCGTTTGGCATGTCTTTCCCGGCTTCCCAGGTGATCTGATGATCCCCGGCAGCCATTTCCTGATTTGCCAGCATAGCAACTTCACGGCCTGTCATGTCACTGATACTGACAATAACATTTGAATTTGACGCCAGGCTGAAGTTGATATTGGTTTCATGGCTGAATGGATTTGGATAAATGTTGTGAATAGCCACCGCACTTTCTTCCATATCGCTGATACCTACACCAAGCAGGTCATTAACCATTACTTTTCCTCCCTGGAGGATCTCCTTGGTATCTAAATCCTGAAGGAAATATACCAGCTCGCATTCATTCACATCCCATGTTGGGTCGATGGTGAATGACTCGTCCACTTCAATGTAGTCATTATTGATCACATCTACGACAGTACCATTTTCATCAGGCATCATAAGCCTGGTTACAAAATTAAGGTGATCCTGGTTCCCCCAAATCTCGGGGATATGTGATTCGGTGAGTACAATATGAAATACAACGTTTGCATTCATAGCCGGTCCGAGTTTATGGATCATTCCGGTCACCTCATAGTCATTTCCTGAAGTGTTATTACCGTACAGCTCGCATGAAAATGCCGACATGATCTCAGTTCTGCCTTCGAAAATTGGCAGGTAGTTTGGATACATGCTTTGCGTTGCACTACCTCCAACTAAGAACTCCACGCCATCAAATACAGCGGTTGGATAGCCAGTAATGCCATAATAGCTGTTCCTGGCATTGGAATACTGGTTGGCATAATCATCACCATTATGATTTTCTATCACAGCAACATTGTGACCATTAGCGATCAGATCATCAGCTCCCATGGCTGCACCCGGACAATAACCACACCAGGTACCGGTTCCGATTTCCACAAGAACCATTTCACGTTCTGAGGTGTAAGTGTAGATGAAGCTTGTTTGCATATCATTGGAAGGATCCATATCTCCAGGCAGATCAGTATAAACATCTATCTGGTATAATGCATTTTCATAAGGAAGTGTGTAGTTTGCAAATACAATTGTTGACTCCATCCCCGGGTCAAGGGACGAAGCATTCTGGGTGTCGGTAAAGAGCAGTTCATCGGTAGCCTCGTCATAGATCTCAAGCACAACATCAAATGTTTCTGCATTCAGGCCCGCATTTCTCACGATGGCTTCAGCCCCGTAAACATCTCCCTGTGCAAAATAAGTATCGCCAAGGATAACCTTGGTGGCTACATCATGCTCCTGAGGGATGAAGAGTTTGGCATCATCAATATACCAGTAATTGATATTGTATGAATCGCCTGAGAAAAAGAAGCATACCTCGAAGTCAGGCTGGCCAACATCACTATTTGAAATTGTCAGGTTTACCTCTTCACCAGGGACACTGCCTGAAGGACTTACAACCTCCCATACTGTTGTCCAGGTACCACCGCCGGAGCGTGTGGCAACACCAACAGTATATGGACCTCCGTAATGGTCAATCATATGCATGAAAGAAAAGGCCACCGTTGTGTAGCCAGAAAGATCGGTAGAAGGTGCAATAAGATGGGATTCGCCATTGAACTGTGGGCTCCATGAAAACATTCCTTCAGGAGAAGATCCCCCGGCATTGCTGCTGCCTTCAGAACTCCAGTTATTAGCGTGAGCATCAATAGCCCAACCCGCAGGCGGCATTGAACTAAAGCCCTCTTCAAAAAACACTTGTGCCTTTGTAGTAAAAGCCAGTAATCCAAAGAAGAGCATTAAAAAGTAAAGTTTCTTCATTGTTTTTGTACATTAAATGATGAATAATTAGGATTAAACAGACACAAAACTACGTATTTTCATAATTGCATAGCATAAAAATATAATAAGGGTAACAAACCATCATTCTCCCAAGCATTTAGACATTTATCAATTTAATGGTCTTTCTCCTCATATAGCCTTTTATGATCACCTGTACATCTTTATTATCGGCATAGGGCTTTATGCATTCATCCATCTTAGGAATGTCCTCAGCATACTCATTATCAATAAACCCGAATCCCTGGTAGCTTCCGTTTAATACTTTGACTACGGCCTTTTCATTTTCCTTTCTCCCTTTGTCGATAAGATAGAAATTATGTTCACGGTACACGTATTTCTCAATGGCTTCATCAAGCCTGCTATTGTATTCCTCCGGTGGTTCTTTGCCTATGCAGGCACCCAGGCATCGATTGATCTGATGATAAAAGCATGCACCATTGGCCGGGTATAGATTACATAGCTTCTGACAAAGATTATATTCATCAACAAGAAATTGTAAATGACCCCTGGCTTCTTTTTGTGTTGTATATGATGTTAAAGGAGCCTCTTCCCCATTGATGCGCTTCGTTTGCAGCCATTTATATCCATTCAGGTCGGTCATACAAAATAGTCCATACTGGAATGTTGTTCGCCGTTGCTGTCGGTTAAAAACCGGTTTATGGCGTTTGATCTCATCCGATTCAAGTAAGAGTGCAACAAGTTCACTGCCCGTCAGTTCCCATTGGATGTCCACCACCCTGTCGCGCATTTCCATGGCCCGCTTTGTATTGTTGTTACTGAGGTGTGACAGTATCCTATCGCGTATATTCAGGCTTTTACCGATATAAATGATATTTTCACTGCCATCGATAAAATAATAAACCCCTGTTTCTTCGGGCAATGCATCTACTATTTTCC
Organism: Bacteroidota bacterium; assembly: GCA_039714935.1. GTDB lineage: Bacteria > Bacteroidota > Bacteroidia > Bacteroidales > B18-G4 > B18-G4. Next base: position 7,761 of record JBDLIJ010000109.1, read on the forward strand.
TGCTCAGGCTGGAGTTAAGTCCTTTCAGGGATAATTTCAACAGATCATCCTCCAGTGTTCTGAGGTGTTCAAACAAATGTACGGTAGCCAGGGCGTCCCCTCCTGCCCTGTGGCGGCTTTCATTTGCTATGTTGAGGTCTTTACAAAGCGATCCCAGCCCATATGAGGCCCTGCCCGGAATCAGCTTACGGCTAAGTTGCTTGGTACATAAAGTCTTGCGTTTAAAATCATAGAATAATCGTTTGAACTCTGCACGCAGGAATCGGTAATCAAAAGATACATTATGTCCGACAATGATCCTGCCTTCTGTGAGTTCAACAATTTCTCTGGCTATATCGCAAAAGCGGGGTGCATCCGACACCATATTATTACTGATACCTGTAAGGCCTGTTATCTGGTACGGGATACGCTTTTCGGGATTCAGGAGTGATTGGAATTCGCCTGTGATCTTATTTCCGTCATGCAGATAAACAGCTATCTCTGTCATCCGCTCGCTTGCCGGGTTAAGCCCTGTGGTCTCAAGGTCGAGTATTGCAAACATAGGTCTTCCTAAAGGCTTAACCTTGTTTGTATGGCAAGCACCTGTTTCTTCAGTGATTGCACTTCATCCATGAGTTTTTCTTTTGGCATATTGGGTTCCGGCATCTCAGAGCTGATATAATGCACAAACTTCCATACTTCCTTCACCTGGGAGGCATCAATTTCATAAGGATCGAATAATGGATTTAGGGATATGAGTTTTAGCTTCCCATTTTTTTTGATACGGTTTTCAACCACTTTAAAAACAATGCCGTCATCCATGGTCAGGATGATGTACGGGTAATTGCTCCGTATCGTCAGCCAGTTCTCTATATATTCACCGGTTACCCATGATCTGTCGGGTATGGGCAGCATGGAGTCACCATTGATCTGGAAGGTTCTGTACTTTTTATTCCTGGAAAGAAAAGGAAGCTGAAAGGTTGGCAGCACCTTGATAAAGTCAGGATCGGCAAAGCCACTGGTATAGCCGGCTGAGGCCTTTTCATTGACCAACTCTATATTTTCATTGTTCTCGTTGTCGACCGTGGTGGCCAGCACCCTCAGCTTGCTTCCTTTCAAATACACGTCGTAGCCGCGTTCAACCTGTGAGAGCTGGCTTTCTGAAAGCTCCGTAAGGTCGACCCTGATGAGGGTGTCAATGGCAATATTAAAATACTTTGAAAATGCCATCAGGGCCTCTATGCCCGGCTGTGCTACCTGATTTTCGTATCCGCTCAGGGTGGAACGCTTCATTTCCAGGGCAGCGGCGACGTCGTCCTGGGTACGACCGCGACGCTTGCGGAGGAGTTTGATGTTTGAACTGAAAAACATATTGTTTAGTTGTTTAGTTGATTGGTTTGGGGCGGGAGATTGTGTGTGCCTCACACCTCCCCCCTACCCTTTTTCGAGGATTCGAATATCCGTGCAATTTTCCATATTACAAAGTGGAATCCTTATTATGCCTTTGTGTATCCTTCGTGGTAAAAAAATAAATAATAAATCTTGCATCCAGCACTTATTATTGATTATATTGTAATCATAAAATTGATTATATTCTAATCAAAGATAATACAATTGATTGATTAAAAGCAAGTTTTTTTATTTTTTTTATGATCAGCAGCAAAAGACAGATCGTTCATCTCGACCTCGACACCTTTTTCGTGTCGGTAGAGCGACTGATGAACAGCCGTTTAGAGGGCAAGCCCGTTATCATTGGCGGGACTTCCGACCGTGGTGTGGTAGCCAGTTGCAGTTATGAGGCCAGGCAGTTCGGGGTACATTCGGCCATGCCGATGAAGATGGCCCGTACATTATGCCGTGATGCCGTTATCATACGGGGTGACATGGATGCATACTCAAAATATTCGGGCATGGTCACTGACATCATTGCCGGGCAGGCCCCCCTCTACGAGAAGGCTTCCATTGACGAGCATTATGTCGACATTACAGGCATGGATCGCTTTTTGGGTTCCCTGAAGTGGACACGAGAGCTCCGTGATCACATCATGGAACATACCGGCCTGCCCATCTCTTTCGGGCTGTCGGTAAACAAGACCGTATCCAAGATTGCTACCGGCGAAGCAAAACCAAATGGCCTTCTGCAAGTACCCCAAATGGAGGTCGGCCCTTTTCTGGCCCCGCTTTCCATTCGCAAGATCCCGATGGTGGGCAAGAAGGCTTATGAGCTATTACGCTCCATGGGGGTTGCGAAGATAGAGACATTGAGCAGCATCCCCCCTGAGATGATGGAGCGCCTGATGGGAAAAAATGGCATCGTATTATGGAAAAAGGCCAATGGCATCGACAACACTCCCGTACATGCCTACTCGGAGCGGAAGTCGATCAGTTCGGAAAGCACTTTTGAGAACGATACCATAGATATGATCAGGATGAAAGAGCTCATCAGTGCCAAGGCAGAGCGCCTGACCTTTGAGCTGAGAAAAAAACAAAAGCTCACCTCCTGTATCACGGTGAAGATCAGGTATGCCAACTTCGACACCCACACCCTGCAGAAACGCATTCCCTATACTTCCTTCGACCATGTGCTCATCCCCCTGGGGCTTGAGCTCTTCGAGAAGCTGTACCAGCGGCGGATGCTCATCAGGCTGGTGGGCATCAAGTTCAGCCACCTGGTGAGTGGTGTGCAACAACTAAATATGTTCGAAGACACCCCTGAGATGGTGAGCTTGTATAATGCCATGGACAATATTCGCATGAAGTATGGAAAGACAGCGGTTCGGAGAGCGGTGGGACTGTGAAGTCCCTGGTGACTGGTGGGAGTGAATAACTCAAAACTTAAAACTCAAAACTTAAAACTCAAAACTCAAAACTTAAAAC
>JBDLIJ010000110.1:0-10348 GCA_039714935.1 Bacteroidota bacterium
AGCTTTGTACGCATTGCTGGGATGGAAGTAGCTGGTTTTAAGGTTTTGGGTTTTGGGTGTTGGGTTGATCATGCCTGAATAGCGTTGACCGTTTTTATAAAACTTATTGGCGTTTTTCTATTTAATGCACTATGAGGTTTCTCATGATTATACATCCATACTGCTTTCTTATTAAGTTTCTTTAAGGATTTTAAGTCTGTAGGACCGTATGGATAAAGATAATTATTCTTTATGATTCCGTTTAAGCGTTCTGCGTGAGCGTTTTCATAAACTTCTTCCGCCATACTGTTTATAAGTCTAAGCTCTGCTGTTATTAATTTAAACTCATTACTATAGTATTGTCCACCTCCATCAGAATGAAAGATAGCTCCTTTTAGATTTTCACTTCCTCTTAATCTTGTTAGTTGATTTAAAGCAGGGATAGTAGTGCTTTCAGCTCTCAAGTTATCACTCACACTGTAACCCACAATTTGTCTATTATATAAATCCATAATAAAAGTGAGATAGAAAAAGCGATCTTTAATTTCATAGTAAGTTATGTCACTCACAAAAGCCTGGTTAACATCTGTAACTTCAATTTCTTTAAGATAGTTAGGGAAACGTGTCACGCCAAGGCTATTTGTAGTTACACGGAAGTTTCTTTTTTCCTGCACTTTTAAGCCATTGCTATAACATATCTGTTCAAATTGATCCCGGCCTATACTGGAAGGTTGCAGTTTATAGTAAATATCCCTGGCTGACATTCTGGGGTGATCCTTCCGGATCTGTCGAACCAAATGAATAATTTGCTGCTGCTCCTCTTGCTTGTATAATCGACGGTTAAACATCTGGTAAAAGCTTTGTTTACTAATCCCTAAACACCTATAAATACTATTCATTTTGTATCCGTGCTCTTGTTTGTGGTACTTGAACCAGAGGAGGCTTTCGAACCTAATTTTTTTTTAATATCAACATTATAGCGTTGCTCGGCTAATTCTATCATTTTATCTTTGAAGTCAATCATGATTTGCTTTTGACCAACGCTTCGTTCAAGCTCTTTAATACGCTCTTCCAGCGCCTTAATCCTGGCTGTATCACTCTTGGATTCAACGATTTGTCTATGCTTCTTTTTTGCCATTGCAGAATATTTATATATCCATCGATAAACGGATGTTCGACTTACTTCATAGGTGTAACAAACATCAGAGATTCTAGTAAGGTTCTTCTCCAAGTCTCTTACTATTTTTTTCTTAATGTCTTCACTAAAGTAACGATTTTGTCTTGACCGAAGGGTCTCTGTAAAAATACTGTTGGTTCCCATAATCTAAAATTTATGGTCAACCTATTTCAGGCATCGACAGGTTGAGCTCAAGCTTACACCCAACACCTAACACCCAACATTTATCTCGTTTTATCAGGATACGGAGGTATCGGCAGATCTTTATAGTCGTAGGTCGCCATCTGTTCGAGGATGACTTCTATGGCCTTATTCAGTTGTTGATCTTCCCCGGCATACTCTTTTGCGGGATCATTATCCACAACAATATGTGGCTCAACGCCTTCTCCTTCAATAACCCATCCTTCACCATCAATACCATAAGGGGCGAATTCGGGTCTGAACAGTGTTCCTCCATCCATAAACGGTATCGGACCACGGATACCAACCACGCCACCCCAGGTGCGCACACCGATGATGGTACCCATCTCGAGTGCTTTAAACTGGTATGGGAAGAGGTCGCCATCCGATGCTGAATAATTATCGATGAGCATCACCTTAGGACCAACGAAAACCTGTGCCGGCCTGGTTCCTGCTTCGGTATTCCTCGACATGGTGCGCATCACCAGCTCACGCTGAAGCCTTTCAATGATCATGGGCGACACATTACCACCACCATTTCCGCGATCATCTATGATCAGGCCTTTTTTATTTAACTGGGGATAGAAATATTTCACAAACTCGTTGAGACCGGCGGCACTCATATCCGGAATATGTATATAGCCTACCTGCCCATCTGTAGCTTCACTCACCTTCCGGATATTTTCACTCACCCAGGTATAATAATATAATCCTGCTTCAGTGCTTGCAGGTTTCACAATCACTTTCCGGCTCCCTTTATCTTTGGGTTCAACATTCACGGTAAGTTCAAGCTGTTTGTTGTTCTTTCCTGTCAATGATGCATAAATATCGGCCATCTCTGATGTGGATTCACCGTTTACTGCGATAATGAAGTCACCTTCATTTACATCCACGCCAACCTCTGTTAATGGCGAGCGTGTATTCTTAACCCAATTCTGTCCTTCCAGGATTTTATCAATCCTGTAATATCCTGACCTGTCGCGACTCAGCTTAGCCCCGAGCAAACCAGTTGTAATCCTTTCCGGCTTCGGCTTATCTCCACCACTGATATAGGCATGTCCGATGCTGATCTCACCTATCATCTCGCCTATGATATAGTTCAAATCATTTCTGTTGTTCACATAGGGAAGCAATACAGCATATTTTTCACGGATGCTCTTCCAATCCAGGCCATGCATATTCGGTGCATAGAAGAAGTCGCGCATCTGACGCCAGGCTTCATTGAAGATCTGCTGCCATTCTGCACGCAGATCAACCCATTCTTTCATATCAGAAATATTGACATACTTTTCGATCTTAACTTTCGATGAGGGAAGGTCGATAACTGCCCATTTGCCACTTTTAGAAACCAACACTTTCTTTTTATCTGCTGAAACAACGAAAGTGCCCAAAGTACCTATGGTAGTTTCCTTTTTCTTTTTCAGGTCATACATTTTAGTTTCTGCTCCATCCCCACCGGATTTAAAGTAGCTGTAATAAACTTTAGTGCCTATGGGCTGTATCCGCCAGTAATTACCAGCAGCAATCGGCAGGTCGATGATCCTGCCAATGATACCGTCAAAATCAATGACCACATCACCGCTGTCTTCAGTGCTTTCTTCTTTCTTTCCATTTTCACTCCCGGCTTCCTCATCTGACTTGATGCTCACCTCATCATTTTCAGGTTCAAATGGATTCGGAGTATCTTTCTGCAGGGTAACAAAATATATCCTGTTCATATCACGATATGCGTGGTTCCATTCTGTACTGCTGTATATCGGGTTAAAGTCACGGCTGGAAGTAAAAAAGAGGTATTTGCCGTCGTCACTGAAGCTTGCATTACCACAATTATACCATTCGTCAGTCACTGCTTGCTTTTCGCCTGATTCAATATTGTACACCCATACCTGGTTTACTGCCCTGTTTTCGGGCCGTGTGTATGTGATCCACCTGCTGTCAGGAGACCAGCCATAATCCCTGATCTCCCATGCAGAGGCCTGCTCCACCTCTGTGATGGCCCCTGATTCGATATTGACATATTGCAGTCGCAGCTTTTTATCAGCCCAGAGCAATTTCTTACCATCAGGCGACCATTCCGGATTATATTTATAGGTATCGCCATTATCCGTGATCTGCTCAGCTTCGCCACTGCCATCCTGTGCAATAAGATATATTTCATCCTCACCGCTTATATCAGAAACATAAGAGATATATTTTCCATCCGGTGACCATTCCACATTGCGGTCGTTTACACCGCTTGTCCTGGTGAGGTTTCTTGTAATACCTGATTTCACCGGCACGGTATAAACATCTCCCCTGGCTCCGAATGTAACTCTTTTCCCATCGGGGGCGATGGCAAACGAACTGATATTTTTGCTCGCATCTTTCAATTCATTCCTGCCGGAAGCCAGGTCTTCAGCTATCACAACGTTTACTTTTGTGATAGCAGCTGTTCCCAGATCATATGTGTATAAGAATCCTCCGTTTTCATATATGATGGCTTTATCACCCAGGGAAGGGAACTTGATATCGTATACTGTATAGTCAGTAAGTTTCTCTGTATTTCCTGATTCGGTATCATACACAAAAAGGTTCATCGTTCTGTCTCTGTCTGATAAGAAATAGATCTTTGTCCCGTGCCACATAGGGAAGATATCCTGATATTCGTTGTTTGTAATATTTTCCAGTTCTTTACTTTCAAAATCATATATCCAGACGTCATCAGCCATCCCACCCTTATAATACTTCCATGTTCTGAACTCACGAAACACCCTGTTATAGGCAATTTTTTTACCATCAGGAGAATATGAACAAAAACCACCTGTTGGCAGTGGAAGCTCTTCAGATAGTCCACCATCTTTAAAAGCATGGAATAGTTGTCCTTTAAAAGAGTTAAATGATTGTTTCCTGGAGCGATACACAATCTTTTCATTGTCTTTCCAGGTCATCACGATATTGTTTGGGCCCATTCGGTCCGAAATATCATCCCTTCCGAGAGTAGCCGTATAGGTTGCCCTGAAAGGCACTCCACCGGAGGCAGGCATCACATAAACTTCAGTGTTTCCGTCGTACTGCCCGGTAAAGGCAATGCTCGTGCCATCGGGCGAGAATCGTGCAAACATCTCATACCCGTCCGGGTCGTTGGTAAGCTTCCTGGCCACTCCGCCATCTCTGCCGATCGTATAAAGGTCGCCGGCATAGCTGAATACAACCTGGTCTCCATGAATTGCAGGAAAACGTAAGAGTCTGCTTTCATCCTGAGCCATGATGCCCAATGAAATAATAAAAGCGAAAAATAATACTGTAAACTTCTTCATAATACTACCATTATTTATTTAAGAAAATATTTGCATCTATGGCGCCAATATGATGCCAAAAAATATAATAAACTAATTCACAAAAGAATAGAAAAGCGAATGCTACATTATATAAAAACTCCTGTTCACAGCCGAACAATGATTTGTTCAATAACGGACAAGCTATACCTTCATCAAGCGATAGTGTTCATCGATGTATAATAAATACTTCTCAATATCAGTGTAGCCCATATCTGACAGCAGATTCCCATAGGTTTCGATTTGCCTGATATGGGATGGGTCCTCCTTACCTGTTTTATAATCAATTACAATTGCTTTTCTATGATCTATCATCAAGCGGTCGGGGCGGTATTCCTTTCCTGAACTTGTCATGATAGCAGCTTCATTCCTGATCTCATAGCTGCCATCAAAGAAAGGCTTCAGTGCAGGCTGTCCTATGATATTATTCAAAAGGCTGTGCAAGCTCACTGCTTCCTCTTTGCGCAGATTCCCTTTAATGATCTCAGCACCGATCACCGTTTCAACATCATCAATGGTGTTCACTCCCGACAATATATTATGTACAAGGTTACCCCATTCAATATTTCTTGCATCATCTTCAAGATCCCAGCATTCGGCTGCATTTCCGCTCAATACGATATTTTGTCTCCAGTCGCCACTAATAAGCTCCTGTGGCATAAGCGCCTCTTCATCCTTTTCTTCCCTGGCGGGAATACGGGTGCTGTCACCAAGCACAAAGGAGGTTTTTTTATCAATCCAGAGGTCTTTGTGTTCAAGAAAGGATCGAAGCATGGAGGGGATATCTATAACTTTTCCGCTTTTTGCCAGAGCTTTATCACAGATGATCGCAAGACGCTCTGTTGGCCTGGTAGTAGCTACATAAAGAATATTCAGCATGTCCAGCAGCGCCATTTGCGATTCTTCCTCATGGATGGCGGCATAATCTGTTTCCAGAAGATCATTTGTCAGTGGCAGCAGGGCCACATTAAGCCCCGGCAATTCAGGGTCATCAATATGAACCCATTTTTTATCTTTCGATATGCTCACCTTGCTATTTGCGAAAGGATAGACCACCACGGGGAATTCCAGGCCTTTAGCCTTGTGGATGGTCATTACATTAACGGCATCCAGGCCTTCCGGAACGACTATGGAGTATTTGTCGTTATGCTCACGCCAGTATGAAGTAAATTCTTCGGCTGGCAATCGCCTGTTTCGGGTGTATTCAAATACCGCATCCAGAAAAAAGAAGATATATGGATCCGGCGATGCATCAAGTGAAAATATCCGGAGCAATGATTCGACCTTCTCATACAGGCCCATCTGCTTTAAGTCATCAGGCTTAAAGTTGATCCCCGACTCTGATAAAAATTGATTGAACGCTTTAAGTCCTGGTACACCTTCATCCTTGTCCAAAGCAAGAAGGCACTTTTCAAGGATTGCATGCAATCGCCCTTCTCCCTGCTTATCAACAAGGTAGCTAATAATCCCGGCAAGTGCTATTTTGTCTTCATTATTGCTAATGTAATCAAGACAGAAAATCAAAAAATTAACCTCAGCTGAGGAACGCAGTAACAAGGATTCGGTTGATATTACGTCTATTCCGTTCATCAAAAGGTTTCTGGCTATTTTGCTGGCATCATTATTTGATCTGCACAAGATGGCCATATCACGAAGTGAGTAAGCGTGCTCCTGCTTCATTTCAATCACATAGGATAGTATCTGATCAAAATAGAAGGGTTCTTTCATTTCATTTGTGCCATCCTCATCTATAAAGCTGATCCTCACCTCTCCACCAGCTTTGTCCGGGTCAAACTCCTGTTTACATCCGGCATAGATCTTACGGAGCTTCTCAGGCAGCATATCTGCCAGAAATGAATACAACTCATTGTTGAAATCAATAATTTCTTTCCTTGATCGATAATTGGCTTTCAGGTTTCGGGGATCGTAAAAATCATGAAGCTGTTTTTCCCTCGCATCCATTTCGGGAGTTGCTGGTTTCTTATAGATTTCAGGCAGCTCTACAAGTTGCTCAACCTCACCTCCTTTAAAACGATATATAGCCTGCTTGGCATCCCCAACGATCATGTTGAAATGTGCTTCGGCAAGTGAATTTTCTATTAATGGCAGTATATTCTGCCATTCCAGTATGGAGGTATCCTGAAACTCATCCACAAGGAAATGACGGTATCTTTCCCCCAGCCTTTCATAGATGTAGGGAACAGGCTCATTATTAACTACTTCAGCGATACGTTTATCAAATTCCGAAATATGAATGATCCCTTCCGCCTCCCTGATCTGCTCGAGCACACTTTCTATTTCACTCAGTATGGCAAGTGGAAAAATATTGCGCTTCAGCAGCCGGTAAAAAACATAGCGTGTATATGATTGATCAATATGATCCTTAATATTCCGGGAAAGCTCGTGCATCTCGTTTTTCAAGCCATCAATAATGCCTTTTCGGGCCGGATCAAGTTTTTTTGAATACCAATTCCCGTTTTCAAAAGCATCTGTCACTCTTGAACCAGGTTTTATTTTAGAAAAGTCATTATTTGTTAAACGATAGATATAACCATATACACCATTCATCCCGTAAGAGAAATCTTTAGCTCCAACACCACTTCTATCCCAGCACTCCATCAATTTTCCAGCCTTTGCACTCAGCTCATTTTCAAATGCTTTGACCTGACTGATCAATTGAGATGAGACTGTAAGCAATGTCTTCGCATCCATGCTGTCTAAGCCGGGCAGAAAGGTCGCTATATCATCTTTCAGCAGGTGCCGGGAGAAGGCTTTCAATTCAGATTCAATATCCCAGTTTTTTTCGTCGTCGATACGTGACTCAGCATACTTTTTGAGGATCTTTGTCGGCATCTCCTCATGGCCTACACGGCTGAGCAGCAAGTCGACAGCCATGGAAACCATTGTCTTGGCATCAACCTCGACTTCGAAATTAAGTGGCAGCTGCAGATCGAAAGCAAATGTGCGGATGATGCGATGAATAAAGCTATCAATCGTACCTACCGAAAAATCCTGATAATTATGCATGATATTATGGAGTACCGTGGCAGCATTTTCACATACTTTCTCCTTCTCCAGGCCGGTAAGATCAAGCAGCTCGGGGAGCATAAATTTCACAGCCACGCTGTCGGCATATTCATCATGGGCGGCAATTTCTTTAAGGCTGTTGATAATCCTTTCGCGCATCTCATTCGCCGCTTTGTTCGTGAAGGTGATAGCAAGTATATTCCTGAACTCTGAGGGTCTTTTTAATACAATCCCCAGGTATTCTTTAACCAGGGTAAATGTTTTGCCTGAACCGGCAGATGACCTATAGACGGTAAAACTCATTGTTGTAAAGGTACGAAGTTTATGGATGGAGTTTTGAGTTTTGAGTTTTGAGTTTTGAGTTTTGAGTTTTGAGTTATTTTCGATATTCGAAGCTGGCCCTCTGTACCCGCTGTGTTGCTGTGGCAATAAGCCATTGTGGTTATCTTGACTATGGATTATCTATTGTGGGTTATGGATTAAATGAGTAAATTTGATCATTAATCATTACGCCATGAAACAACTTTTTTTCCTGATCTTTTCGATGAGCATCATTTTTGTCTACGGGCAGAATACCGTTAACGGAACATATAAAGAATATAAACCGGGGATTTATGAGCAGGAGATAAAAGCCTCCTTAAGTCCGTCTCAGGACATTAAAGCGAGAACATATTTCGCTGCTGATCTTTCCGGCATGGACTTCCCTACCGACCCTGAAAAATACAATCAGTACTGGCATTTCCCTCCCCACTCACAGGGGCGTACAGGCACCTGCTGGTGCTTTGCCACCATCTCCTTCTTAGAGTCGGAAGTGTACCGCCTTTCCGGTGATGAAATTAAATTATCGGAGATGTACATCGTATACTGGGAATATGTTGAGCGTGCACATGCCTTTGTTGAAAACCGGGGTGAGATATATTTTGCCGAGGGCTCAGAAGCCACAAGCGTGACGCGGATCATGAAGAAATATGGCATTGTCCCGTCTGCAGAATACCCTGGCATACCTAAAGGACAGGACTATCATGATCACAGCCGTATGCAAAAAGAAATGAGAGATTATCTTGAAAGCATAAAAATTAACAATGCCTGGAATACGGTGGTGGCAGTGTCGACAATACGTGAAATTCTGGATAAGTATATGGGTGTGCCTCCACAAGACTTTGTATATAATGATGAACATTACACCCCACTTTCATTTCTGAATGAGGCCCTTCCGATCGTTCCTGATGATTATTTTAGTTTTATGTCCACCATGTCGGCCACATACAATCAACAGGGAGAGCTTGTGGAGCCCGATAACTGGTGGCATTGTGACGATTATTACAATGTGAGTATCGATGATTTTTTACTGGTGATTGACGATGCGCTCGATGGTGCCTATTCTGTATGTATCTGTGGTGATGTTAGTGAGCCGGGCTACGACAGTTGGGCGGAAGTAGGAATTATTCCTGCATTTGATCTTCCGTCTGATCAGATTAACGAATCATCGCGTGAAATGCGCCTGAGAAATGGCAGTACCACAGACGATCATTGTATTCATATTATAGGATACTATGATATTAAAGGGGTAAGATGGTACATGATCAAGGATTCGGGTGCCGGAGGATTCAACGGTAAGCATAAGGGATATCGATTCCTGCATGAAGATTACGTCAGGCTTAAGATGATGAATACCATGATCTATAAAGAAGCTGGCCGACGGGTGCTGGATAAGATTATTAAATAGGGTAGCGGGTGCCGGGTTTGCTACTCATCGGGAGGCTGGTTTTCGTCTTTATTTTTTCTGTTGTGCTGCCGCCTGAACAAATCCCCAAAACCATCAAACTCTTTAGTATAAAAAACACCTACACCCTGTGTATAAGGCGCATAATAATCGATTGTGTTAAAATTATTTGATCTGTTGAACGCCTTCAGTCTGATACGTCCGTCGGGAGTCAGCTTGTATTCGATATTCACATCACCCACAATATTACTGGCCTGTTGCTGTGTATTATCTTTTGTCATGACCCCCACATTTCCGTCAATGATCAGACGGTTATCAAAAAATTGCGTTGAAAGAGCCACTTCCAGTTCATCCTGATTGATCTCATCACCGGCAATATAATTGATACCAACATCAAAATCATTACTGATTTGTGACAGCCAGTTACTTAGCTGACTTGAAATAATATTCAATGAAGAGGCAGACACATTTGTAGAGGCACTGGCATAGCTAAAACTACTCATCACCAGCAGGGAGATCATCTGTTGATTCATTAATGCAACATCATTTGTATCCAGTATGGCATAAATCGTCTGTTGAACCTCATCTTTCACATTAGGGAAACCAATACTAAAGTTGATATCAGGATTGGTAAGCATTCCGTTCAATCCCAGGAATGCGTCCACATTAACCCTTTGCCCTTCATATTCAGGACTGATATTTGCCCCAAGTCCACTGAGCGATGTTTTTAACTTATACAATGCTTTCAGTGACACATCTGCATTGTATGGGTTGCCATCAAAACTGATTTTCCCTCCCTGAAGAATAGCAAACCTTCTGTTTATCAGATTTTGGAGAGTGAAGAAAAAGGTCCCCCGCAGAAAGCTATAGTCTCCAAAAATTTCAAATTCACCACGCGGATCAACTGTAAACCTTATGTTGCCAAAGCCCTTGGAATTTATATTCCCC
>JBDLIJ010000111.1:0-10346 GCA_039714935.1 Bacteroidota bacterium
CCGGATCCGCCAGTGCCGAAAGGAAATCCATGTTATCCGGCTGTGATCCTATACGAAAGTTATAATTTAAACCTGCAGGGGGAGTTTGGTCATCGATGGTCGCCGACCATTCAAATATCAGGTCTGTTCCGGCAACTTCATAGCCCAGCCCGGTGGGAGCAGCAGGCGCATTATTCACACTGGTAGCTTCATTTCTGAACAATATGGTGTGGTCGTCGCTGCCACTGATCGGATTCACAAAGGAACCGGTGAGCAGGAGGTCCAGGTCTGAATCATTATCGTAATCACCACAAACAATGTGGTTATCGTATGGCACGGGCAATGGTATCTGATGTTCCTGAAACTGGTCCTCGCTAATGTTCAGGTATACATTCATAAAGGGGTCATCTGCCGGTGGTGGCGGGCTGATACCTGTCTGAGGCCTCCCGGCTACAATAATATCCAGCAAACCGTCATTATTGAAGTCTCCCCAGAAGGAGGAGCCGTTTGCGACATCACTGTACGATCCGGCCAGTTGCACAAAAGAAGATCCCGAAACATTCTTATATATGTATGTCTGTGATGCATTCGTATCATCTAAGCCTGATATTAGCAAATCAGCATAGCCGTCATTATTATAATCACCCCAATCCAGCATCCCTCCGTATAGTCCTGTTATCCCGGCTCCCATCTTGGTATAATCACCATCCTGGTTAACATAGATATATGTCCGGGCCTGCCCCAGGCTGTCCAGTCCGCATATGGCAAAATCAAAATCTTCATCATTGTCAAGATCACTCCAGGAAAGGCTGCTCTTTGCAAGCCCGCTCAAAGAAAGGCTGACTTCTGTGAAACTGTTGCCATTTTCATTTTTATAAAGTTTAGTGACCGGATAATCATCATTATCAAAACCGCATACCAGCAGGTCCGTAAAAGCATCATGGTCATGGTCAGCCCATGCAAGGCTTCCATCCGACAGGCCGATAATGCCTGCACTGATATCAGTAAACACAAACCCGCCCTCATTCCGATAGATTTTACATATGTCGTTACTGCCGTCATAGCCGCTTAAAGCCAGATCTGCCAGCCCATCATTGTTGAGATCACCGAACGCACAGGCTGCATATGTCACTCCTGTGATGGCCGGATAAAATTCAACGAAAGACCCGCCTCCGTCATTTCTGTAGATATGATAATTCGGCAAATTGCTTTCATCAACACCCGAAATAAATATATCAAGGTCGCCATCATTATCGAGGTCAACCCATGATGCTGCAGGGTTCTGGCATTTATTAAATCCGGGGTCTGCCAGTGAAAAGCTTTGCGCACCGAGTGTCAATGGCAAGGTGCTGATTATAAAGCCGGCAAATAGAATAAATATCCTTTGTGTCATTATTTATTATTGAAGAATGCGAAACATCATTATCCGTTCATACAACGGTTAACAAAGATAATAAAAGTGTGCTTATCAAGTTTAGCTTAATAATATATTAATATGAACGGGGAAGGCACTTTCAATCATTGAAATAGTTTACACATGAATGATTTTTAGTATTTTCGCACCCCAAACATTTGAAGGAAGATGTCAATTATTGCCAGAGAAATCACAAAAGTGTACGGAAAGCAGAAAGCTCTCGACGCGGTGTCGCTTGAGATCAATGCCGGAGAAGTTGTTGGCTTGCTCGGGCCAAATGGTGCCGGGAAGTCAACCATGATGAAGATCATCAGCTGTTTCCTGCCACCAAGCTCAGGTGAAGCAACGGTAGACGGCTTTGATATCTTTGAACAGGCGCTGGAAATAAAAAAACGAGTAGGTTATCTGCCTGAGCATAATCCACTGTATCTCGACATGTATGTCAGGGAATACTTAAGTTTTCTGTCAGGGATTCATAAGCTGGGCAAGAGCAGGAAGTCGAGAATAAATGAGATCATTGACATCACCGGCCTTGGATTGGAGCAAAACAAAAAGATCGGTGCTTTATCAAAAGGCTACCGGCAGCGTGTAGGCCTGGCACAGGCATTGTTACATGATCCATCCGTGTTGATACTGGATGAACCCACCTCCGGCCTTGACCCCAATCAGTTACTCGACATCCGCGCCTTGATCCAACAGATCGGGAAGGAAAAAACAGTACTGCTTTCAACCCATATCATGCAAGAGGTTGAAGCAATCTGCGACAGGGCGATCATTATCCACCGGGGAAAGATCGTGGCAGATGACTCTACCGAAAAGCTGTCGAAAAGAACAGCCGGGAAGGACATTATCAAAATTGAGTTCAGCGGTGATGTTGACGAGATCAAACTGGGCAAGATAAAAGGGGTGATACAGACACGGCAGGTCGGCAGCAAGCTATGGGAGATAGAAGCATCACAAGAGAAGGACATCAGAGAGGATATATTTAATTTTGCAGTACAAAATAAAATATCTGTCCTCTCCCTAAACCTTGAACGACAAAGCCTTGAGGAAGTTTTCCAGGCATTGACATCAAGCACCACAACTGAGAATAAATAACATTTATTACATTTGCAGTCACATTCCTGCAGCTCTTTAAAACATTATAGGCAATGGAATGTTCTCTATTAGGTAATAACAATAATATAACAATATATCATGGGATATTTATTTACTTCAGAGTCTGTATCAGAAGGACATCCTGACAAGGTAGCAGATCAGATCTCCGATGCTTTGCTGGATGAATTTTTACGTCACGACCCTAATTCTAAGGTCGCATGCGAAACCCTGGTAACTACAGGCTTAGCTGTTTGTGCAGGTGAGGTGAGGACTTCAGGCTGGGTAAACATAGATGAAGTTGCGCGTAAGACCATCCGTAAAATTGGCTATACCAAATCATGCTACAAGTTTGATGCTGACTCTTGTGGCGTCATCAGCACCATTCATGAACAGTCGGGTGACATCAACCAGGGTGTTGACCGAACAAAAGAAGAAGACCAGGGAGCCGGCGATCAGGGAATGATGTTCGGATATGCTTCTACTGAAATGGATAACTTCATGCCTATGCCCATAGAGCTTGCTCATATTTTTCTTCAGGAGCTCGCTGCTATCAGGAAAGAAGGAAAAGAGATGACCTATCTGCGTCCTGACTCCAAATCGCAGGTCACCATTGAATATGACGACAACCATCAGGCTAAGCGTATCGACACCATCGTGATCTCCACCCAGCATGATGATTTTGATGATGATGACGAACGCATGTTGAAAAAAATTGAAGATGACGTCAGGAATATTCTGATCCCACGGGTTAAAAACAGCAAAGATGTTCCGGAAAAGGTAAATCAGCTGTTCCAGGGCGACTTTGAATTATTTGTTAACCCGACCGGAAAATTTGTGATTGGAGGACCTCATGGAGATACGGGCCTTACCGGGCGTAAAATTATTGTAGATACTTATGGTGGACGTGGCGCTCACGGTGGTGGCGCTTTCTCAGGCAAGGATTCGTCAAAAGTTGACCGTTCTGCTGCATATGCAACACGCCATATCGCTAAAAACCTTGTTGCTGCCGGCATAGCCGATGAAGCACTGATACAGGTTGCCTATGCCATTGGACGTAAGGATCACGTTGGCCTTTTCGTGAATACTTTCGGGACAGCAAAAGTTAAAGATCAGGATGGAAAGATCATGACTGATGGTACTATTGCTAATGTACTGGATGAAATTTTCGACCTCACCCCACACGGCATTATCAAACGCTTTGGTTTAAAAAACCCCATCTTCGAGAAAACTGCTTCCTATGGTCATTTTGGCAGGGAGCCCTTCACGGAGAAAGTGCCTGTATACTACAATCCTGAAAAACCAAACACAGCCGTCAATGGCGGAGAACCACAATTTACTAAATTAGTGAGCTTCTTTGGATGGGAAAAGCTGGATTATGTCCAGAAGATCAAAGAGGCCTTCGGACTATAGAACACTGAAGATCGAACACTGAATATCGAAATAACTCAAAACTCAAAACTCTACCTGACCAACACCTTTTGTGTAGTCACTATTTCCTGATCAAGTTTCAATGTAGCGAAATAGATACCCTCGGTAAAGTCAGAAACATCAATTTTTAATGTTCCTATATTCCCTTCAAGGCTGGCTTCATAAACGACAGCTCCAAGAAGGTTGGTGATCAGTATCTCTGCCCTGTTTGCCTCAGCAGGTATGTCGTAATCAAAAGACACAAAACTACTGCTTGGGTTTGGATATGGAGCAGAGAAGCCTGTGTTTGCCAGTATTTCTTCACTAAGTCCGGCAAGTGACAATACGTAATGTACATTCACGGTAACCTTGTCATCAGGGTTATGCAAGTCATAAAATGTATATGCAATTATGGCCTCACCGGGAGCATAATTCGGATAATAGTGTCCGGAAAAATCATCTTCAAGTGTTACACCCGGGTCAATAGTGACATGTTGTAAAGAAGTATCAGTTGTAGGGCTCCAGCACACATACCAACAGAACATACTATAGGATGAATCTGATGCCATTGATATTTGATTTCTGGCAACATTTACATCAATTGCATTGGCACTGTTATTTGTAACATATACATGGGAAACGATTTCAGTGGAATCTGACTCTGAATAAAAGTATATGTCCCCATTATCAGGGATAGGGCCATTTTCATCAGACAGCGACAGGCTTTGCGAGCTTGCGGAAAGTCCTATCATGGCCAGGGAAATAAAAAAAAGTAATAAATTTTTCATGATGTATAGTTTTTATGAATATCTGTTTTGGACTGCAAAGGTAATAAATATTCACATTTAGGCATCTTTAATTATTGATACCAACTACATAAATACGCATATACATCACACCATTATTGTATATATAAGGTTAAAAAAGTGTACTTTTGTCGCATTAAATATTTTAAAGGTAAACTAAAAGAAAAGATACAATGAAAAAACTTCTTACTACTCTTTTTGCAATGTTGATCGGATTCAGCCTTGCTTTCTCTCAGGCTATTGACCGTGACAAGGTGGTTGTTGAGATAGGTACTGGCACCTGGTGTCCATACTGCCCCGGGGCAGCCATGGGTGCTGACGACCTCGTTGCCAATGGCCATGACGTAGCAATTATAGAAAATCATAATGGTGATGACTACACCACTGCGGCTTCCAATGCCCGAAACTCCTATTACAATATCTCTGGTTACCCGACTGCAGTATTTGATGGCGGTTCAGCCTATGTTGGAGGTAGCAGCAGCCAGAGCTTGTACCCACAATATCTGAGTCGCTACAACCAGAAAATCGCTATCCCGTCATCATTCTCCATCGACATCCAGGGGTCATCCTCAGGACTGATCGATTATAATGTTGATGTTACCATCGAAATGGTTGACCCTTACGCAGGTTCGGATATTCGTCTGCACTGTGCTATTACCGAGTCAGAGATTCCTGATTACTGGCAGGGACAGTCGGAGCTGAACTTTGTACAAAGGTTGATGCTTCCAACCCATACCGGAATCCAACTCGACTTTTCAGGTGGCGACATCATCGAACAGAGTTATTCTTTCTCCCTCGACCCAAGCTGGGTGGCAGAACACTGCGAGCTTGTGATCTTCCTCCAGGAGAACGGCACAAAACAAATCCTGAATGGCAGCAAACGTGAACTGATAGAGTTTGGCAACGTAAACGACTATGACGCCTCACTCTCACAGGTTTCAAACCTTCCTGAGAAGTCATGTGCCGGATCTTTTGAACCAATATTTGTGCTGCGCAACAATGGCAACGAAGATCTTACTTCAACCACGATACAGTATCAGGTGAACGGCGGACCCCTCAGCACCTATGAATGGACAGGCAACCTTGCTTTCCTGGAACAGGAAACGATTGAGCTTGATGAGATCACCTTCACCCCCGGTGATGAAAACATTCTGAAAATCTATTCAGAAAACCCTAACGGCCAGCCCGACCAGTATCCATTGAATGATACGATCACTCACATTGTTCCTGATGCCGACATCACGCCATCTCTTGTCAGTATTATATTAAGGACTGACAGCAAACCCGGTGAGACAACATGGGAAATCCTCGATGCTGATGGCACTGTTGTGCATTCCGGCGGACCATACAGCACACCCAGCCAGATGATACAGGAAGACTTTCAACTGGACGACCTGTCATGCTATCAATTCTACGTTTATGATGCCGGTGGCGACGGACTTGCTGCTCCCGGATTCTTTGCGTTATATTATGGCTCAAATCAGTATAT
Source organism: Bacteroidota bacterium (assembly GCA_039714935.1). GTDB lineage: Bacteria > Bacteroidota > Bacteroidia > Bacteroidales > B18-G4 > B18-G4. Next base: position 6,194 of record JBDLIJ010000111.1, read on the forward strand.
CTTACAGGGAATGGGTGATTTCGGATTCGTTCGGGGTACCGATTTCTCAACTGATGACGACACAGGTATTGAGGAAGTGATTGCCAATACAGAGGTGAAGATTTATCCCAACCCCTTCAGCAACTATACCAATATCGCGATCAACACAGTTGAAGTAAGCCATATCAAGGTGAACATGTACAATATCCTTGGCGAGCTGGTTTATGAATCAGATGAAGGCGTTCATGCCGCTGGTGAACAGCTGATCAAGGTAAACGGTGAAGGCCTCCCGAATGGCATTTATTTCGTGCAACTGCTTGTAAATGAGCAGGTAATCACTAAGAGGGTGACGATAGCCCAATAATAATATAAGCTCACAGGTCCTGGACCTTGTAACATATGACCTCACAGGTCTGGGACCTGTGAGGTCATATTATTTTTACGAATGCCCCTTCACCACTATGCGCATAATCTTGTAGTTCAGGTGTAGAAATTTAAATGCCTGCACCAGGAAATTTGTTCTTAATCGTTTGGTGCCTTCGGTTGGCACGGGTGGATAAAACTCATCTTTATATACGCGGATAACTTTTGGTTCAGTCATATCTTCTTACTTTCAGATTCAACAAATCAGTTTTTACTCGGGCAGCAGCCACCAGAATGGGTATCCTTTGGCCTTATGCAGGAACATATAATGCAGGAAGAGCTTGATCCAATGTCCTGCCAGGCCGATCTCTCCAACAGTACCTTTAATGTCCCTGCCCCACTGCGGGTATTTATCCCAGTCGGGGACTACCGGTGAAACGGTCATCGTAGCACCCAGTCCTCTGGTCATGCTGTATCCGGCAGAGACGATACATGCAGCTCCCATGCGGCCCATATTGGCAGTATGCTTATGCTCCACATGTCCATGCTTTATCTGGTGTGCAATATTTTGTGCTACTACTTTTCCGATCACGCCTGAGGGCATACCTGTCCTTGGTGGTGCCGGGAAGATGGGAGTGCCATTTTTCGATTTCATCGGCTTGGAGATGGAGTGGGGTGGCGCGAAAGCAATGCCGGTGGCATACATATTAGTGTAGGCCGGACTCTGGTAGGTCTGCGGCCAGTCATGGATGCTCCATTCCTCAAATGGTTTCGGACTGTAGTCGGCATCCACCTTCATAAACTTATTGGGTGCAAATACCTTTGAGGTGATATCCTCCCCATGCTTATCAAAGGCGCTGATGTCGTGGCCTGAAAATGCCGGGATGAGCATGGCAAAGTCAAATTCTGCTGATTTTTCCTCTCCATCAAGGGTTTCATAATGCGCTACACCAGATTCTACCTTCTTAACCCCTGCCCTTTTGATCCATTTTATATTGTTCTCGGCAAAGACCGACTCAGTAAAGACCTTGGTCGGAGTCACATAGCCGCCTCTTTTCACAAAGGCTCCTCCCATGCCGAAATCGCCCAGTTCATATTCATTGGATATCCAGGTGATCTCCGCCAGGTGTTCCAGCTTCCTTCGCCTTAGCTCAAAAGCAATGTTCAGCGTATATTCAAAGGCAGCACCCTGGCAGGTGGCTGTAGGAGAGCCGGTACCGATCAGGAATCTTTGCTTTTCGCCTTTCCTCATCTTCTCAATGGACTCGTTCAGCTTATCCCATGCCTCAGCAGCATGGCTGTATGAACAGACGGAAACGGTATTTTTTCCGGGGCCAAGGCCTTCGGTTGCGCTAAAATTGAGTTTCGGGCCTGTGGCATTCACCAGGTAATCGTATTCCACCTTTTCTGTAGTCCCGGTATTATCATCCGAAGTATATTCGATGGTGACATACGCAGAACTGATGTCCTTATCGCCTTCAGGGTGTATAGAAACTGCTTTAGCCTGTTTAAAGATGATTCCCCAGCGTTTGTACACTTTCTGCAACCTGAACCTTACCTGCTCAGGCTTCATCCTGCCCACGCCAACCCAGATATTGGAAGGGACCCATTGATAATACTGGCTTGGAGAAACCACAATGACATCATGTTTTTTGCCAAGCTTTTTTTTGAGGAAGGAAGCAGCGGTATGACCGGAGATCCCCGCACCAAGAACAAGTACTTTCATATGTTGTGATTTAATATGTTACCAGGGATGCCATCCCTACTTGATTATTTGATAAAATATATATAAAACTCATCTTCAGCCTTTTTATCAACCCAATGCTGGCAATTCAGGCTCATGGCTTTGTCGATGAGTGGTGCAGGAAGAAATGGCGTGATCAGTTTATATATCTTACCCTCATCCATTACGTTAAGGTCTGCCATCACCTGGTTTACAGGATGTTCTCCTCGCGCAAGCATCTCCACTGCATCAAATTCCGTTCCTATCAGCTCTTCTTTGAACCACTCAGGTTTTGTATAATTATAGCTTGAAGTTGTATTGTCTGTTATCTTATCCTGCCCTACTTCTTTTCTTAGTCGGTTTATCATATCTTCTACTTTTACGTTACCAATAGCAGCTGCCTGCTGTAATGTTGTGATCTTTGCAATTGTCTTCCTGAGCACAGGGTTTTTTAGTCTTTTAAAAGCCGGTGCATATTCAATCAAAACTTCTTCTAACTGTGGATATGTTTCAATTAGCTGCAAGACCTTTGTCTTCGGTGTAATAATCAGTTCTTTATTTTCTTCCATTGTTTTCTATTTATACGATAATATGCGTTGTTCTCCCTCCAATGCCCTGTATTCAGTCAGATCGTGTGATACTTCCAGGGTTCCGAGGTATTCTCCTTTATCATTCCGCAAGGCAAAATATTCAATATGGATAAACTTGCCACCCATATTGATCCAGAATGGTGCCCTGTCCTGCTTACCACTCTTAAAATCATCGAGTATTTTATCTACAATATGTGCACTTGCGGGGGGATGGCAATGCCTGACATCACGGTTGATGATAGCCCTGTTTCTTTGAAACACCCTGCTTTCATTTTGCGAAAAAAACTTCACTTTATCATCCTTGTCCACGAAAGTCATATCCACAGGCATGGTATTCAGGATCGCCAATAGTTCCTCAACGGTAAAACCACCTGAGGGCAGCTGAATATTTCCCCCTTCCTTCTGAGCCATGTTGATATTTTCCTCTTCAACACCATCAGGTTTCCATGTCTCTTTCGGGTCAATCAAACAATAACCTATTTCCAGCGATTGCTTCTGAATTTCATACCAGTCAGCATCGCTGAGGGCATCCATTGACATGGGGAATAATATTTCCTCTTCCTTAATGACCATCTCCGCTACGCCTTTCACAGCAGGCTTCAGGATAAGCTCGGCCGATGTGATAAGATCTTCTTTAGTGATGTCGGGCGTATTTAATATTTCAAGGCTTCCTTTGAGCTGTTCCCTGATCTCATCATGCTTTCCCCACATTACTTTGGGAGGGCCTGTAATACCTGTCTTTTCCAGGAATGGGAAAACCAGGTATTCTTTACGCTGGTAGTGTTTATCCACATCAATGAGCTGATTGAATTTAGAGGTAAGGTCAAGCACAAACTCAGGGATGCCTTTTTCATCGGCCACATTCAGCACTGCAAAAAGCATGTTAGTCTCATTACAGAGCGCGTTCAATGCAATATTTTCCTGTGTCAGGATATCTACAGGATGACCAGTGGGAATGCCTTTTGAAGCAGACAGGTCGACACTACCATGTAATACCGAAGAATGCATATCACATAACCTCAGTATTTCTTCTTCCGGAAGGCCTTCCTCAATCAACTCTTGTTCTACTTCCACTACTTCACCATATGGGATGGATCTCAGGCTTTCTTTCAGTTCTTCCTGTACTTCATCCTGAGATTCGCCATCATGAAGTTTCAGGATCAGCTCTTTTAGTTTTGATTTTCTAAACTTAGAATTATCTATATGTTCACTCATACTTTATTATTTAATAGTAATATTCATACTACATAACAAAGTTAAGTTCAAAAAGTCGCAATTGGTTTAAAAAAAATCGTAAGCTACTAAGGATGTTATACTTAAAATACGAGAAGTACAGGATTTAGGGATGACATCTCTGTCATATAAAACCTTTGCTTTTAGGGATGACATCTCTATTCTCGCTTTTATAAAAACATCAAACCTTTGCTTTTAGGGATGACATCTCTATTCTCACTTTTATAAAAACATCAAACCTTTGCTTTTAGAGATGTCATCCCTA
>JBDLIJ010000112.1:0-10337 GCA_039714935.1 Bacteroidota bacterium
TAGTATAATACCGCGCGTTTGGAAGCCCTGCTCTGCCGTTCCTTTATGCCGATCGCCTCAAACAATTCGTTGTCGAAGTCGTCGGGCAATGTTTCCTCAGCTTCCGCATCAAACAAGAGGAACTGATCCTTCAATTCGGACAGATGAGCAGGCAGCTCTTCCTGACGGAAAAATTCCCTCAGCATCCTCTCCTCGCTAAGGGAGGTCTCACCCTGGAAGTACTTTTCCAGTATTTTTTCAGTTCTGTGAGAATTCATAATTATTTATTTTGATCAGCGTATCTCTGATTTTTTTTCTTGCTCTCGACAGGCTTACCCTCACATTATTCATGCTCATCCCGGTCACCTCGGCGATCTCATCAAAACCACATCCTTCCACATCCCTGAGGTGGATCACCATGCGTTGCTGTTCCGGGAGAGCATCCATCGCCATTCTTACCAGCTTTATGGTATCTGACAATTCTGTGTCCGTGTATGGTGTCCTGTTGTCTGTCATTATACTTGATTCATCAAATATTTCTTTTTTCGTTGCAGGAGATTTCAGCTTATCCAGGCAAAGGTTTCTTGTCATGGTCATGGCGTAAGCTTCGACACTCCTGTATTCATTGAGTTTTTCTTTTTTAGACCACAGGCGGATCAGTATCTCCTGCACCACATCGCAGGCATCTTCACTGTTTCCCAGCAGCCTCAGCGCAAATCGGTAGAGCTTGTCCTTTACCGGCAACACATTTGATTTGAACTCTTCTGTGGTCATTTCAATAGTAAGACGATTGGGTTGTAAATTTATTACACTTAACCTATAAAATCAACTTAATTACTTTTCATTTCCGGTTAACGGTTAACGGTTAACGGATACCGGTTAACGGTTAACGGTTGCCGGTTGCCGGTTACCGGTTGCCAGTTGCCAGTTGCCAGTTGCCAGTAACTAAAATTAAAAGCAACAATGTTAGATCGCAATTTTATCGACAAAGGAGAGGAACTAATAATTGCTCTTGCATAACTTATTATTTTATTTATTTTTGTAGGCTACACGTAAAAAAATATTAAAAAATACATATCAAAACTACTAACCAAAAACTTAGATTATGTTAAAAGGACATCCTAAAGGATTGTTAGTCGCTTTCTTTTCCAATATGGGCGAGAGGTTTGGCTTCTACACTATGATGGCTATCCTTGTGCTCTTCCTTCAGGCAAAATATGGCTTATCGGAAGAAGGTGCAGGGGGTATTTATAGCTGGTTTTATTTTGGAATTTACGGATTAGCTCTACTGGGAGGGCTGCTGGCTGATGCCACAAACAGGTATAAGACAGTCATCCTCGCCGGTATTGTGATCATGTTTGCCGGTTATATAATTGTTGCAGTTCCAAGCATGCCTCTCACAGTAACTATCATCGGGCTTTTTACAATTGCACTTGGTAATGGTTTATTTAAAGGAAACCTTCAGGCTGTTGTCGGACAGATGTATGATAACGAAAAATACAAGAAAGTACGTGATTCAGCCTTTATGATCTTTTATATGGGGATCAACATTGGTGCCTTCTTTGCTCCTTTTGTAGCAACAGGCGTTAGAAACTGGTTCCTCGGCACACAGGGATTTGAACATGACAGCAGCCTGCCGGCAATGTGTCATGCATACCAGAAAGGTGAACTGGCCGATGTTCCTGCCTTCCAAACCCTGGCAGATAAGGTTAGCGGACAACCAATTACGGACCTCTCAGCCTTTGCTAATGACTATATCAATGCTTTTGCCATCGGATACAATTATGCCTTCGGAATTGCTGCGATTGCCATGGTCATCTCACTGCTGGTGTATGTGATCTTTAACAAACATCTGCCTACTAAAGAGCGGGCACCTAAAGAACAGAAAGAAAAAGTAGCCGGAAATGGTTTCAAAATGGGCAAACAGCTTATTGCAGGGATCATTTCATTTGTGATCGGTATTGGTGTATCAGTAGGAATATGGTTTGCATTTGACAACATTGACATAGCCTTTGCGGTTGGCCTGTTTGTGGTTTTTGCCGCCTGGATCATTCAGATATCGACAAAAGAAGAGAGACCAAGGATCTCAGCATTGCTACTCGTATTCGTGGTGGTGATCTTCTTCTGGATGTCGTTCCACCAGAATGGGCTTACACTTACCTTCTTTGCTAAAGACTATACAGTAAAAGAAGTGGATTCCTTTACAGCGATATTCTTCAGCCTGGAAAGCATTCTGGCCTTCATCGGCTCCATTGCAGGATTCTTCATCATCATTTTCAGGAAGAAGATTTCCGAAAAATTCATTGGAGCGGTTATGTTCCTTGGACTGGGTTATATTACCTATTACCTGGTGCAACAGAACAGCCCTACCGGCAATCCTATCGCTCCTGAAATTTTCCAGTCGTTTAACCCATTATATATTGTGGCGCTGACCTTCCCGATCATGGCAGTATTTACATGGCTGCGGAAGAAAAAGCTGGAGCCATCGACACCGAAGAAGATCGGTATCGGGATGATCATTGCTTCATTTGGATTTGTTATTATCCTGGTAGCATCCCTGGATCTGATTTCACCACATACGCTTCAGTTTGTAGATGATATGGGCAATGTACAATATAAACCAGTACCTGATTCATCACGTGTACTTCCTTACTGGTTGATGAGCAGTTACCTTGTGCTCACCATCGCTGAGTTATTCCTCAGCCCGATGGGACTCTCATTTGTTTCGAAGGTGGCACCACAGAGGTTCCAGGGACTGATGCAGGGTGGCTGGCTGCTTGCTACTGCCGTTGGTAATAAACTTCTCGTAGTTGGAAGTTCATTCTGGGGAAAACTCGACCTCTGGCAGCTGTGGGCAATATTTATTGCTGTTTGTATCCTCTCGGCACTCTTCATCTTTGGAATTATGAAGAGACTGGAAAGGGTGACCAAAGATTCAGAATAATATACTCAACAGATATGATAAAAGCAGGATTGAGAAATCAGTCCTGCTTTTTTTAAATTAGATAATAGATGTACCCCTGGAAACATAATCGCCGCTTCAACGCCTACTCAAATTACTTTAAGAACTTATTTGGGGAACGTGTACAGAAGCTGAGCATTGATGCCGGGTTTACATGTCCGAACAGAGATGGAAGCAAGGGGCGCGGAGGCTGCACATATTGTAATAACGATGCATTCAACCCCTCCTACTGCAATCCTTCAAAGTCGGTGGAGCAACAAATCCGTGAGGGGATGGAATTCCATGCCTGGAGGTATAAGAAGCCAGGAAAATACCTCGCGTACTTTCAACCGTATTCTAATACTTATGCTCCGCTTGATGAATTAAAAAAGATATACGATCAGGCCCTGCAGTTTCCAAATATTGCAGGCCTGGTGATCGGCACTCGTCCCGACTGTATCGATGATGAAAAGCTGGCATATTTCAGTCATCTCGCCAAAACACATTACGTCATCATTGAATATGGCATTGAATCGTGCTACGACAGTACCCTGGAACGCATCAACAGGGGACATACTTTTCAGGAAAGTGCAGATGCCATTCGCAGGACGGCTGCGGCAGGAATAAAAACCGGAGCACACCTTATTTTCGGCCTGCCGGGCGAAAGCAGGGAGGAGATGATGGCAGAGGCAAAGATCCTTTCCGGACTACCCCTGAACAACATCAAATTCCATCAACTGCAGATCATCAGGGGAACGAAGATGGAGAAACAATACAAGGAAGACCCCGAGACATTTAAGTTCTTTGAACTGGAAGAATATATATCATTCATTGTCGATTTTATCGAACGGCTGAATCCGGCATTCATCATCGAGCGCTTTGCCGGTGAGGTGCCGCCACGTTTTCAGGCCGGCCCGGGCTGGGGCCTGGTAAGGAATGAGAAGATCGTGGAAATGGTGGAAGCGGAGCTGGCGTCAAGAGCTTCCTTCCAGGGAAAGAAGATCTGATTCAGGCGGTTATCATCTAATCTATTTCTTCCGGCCTGCCTTACGTAATGCCGTATCTATGATCCACTCAAGCTGGCCGTTGGTGGATCGAAATTCATCCGCCGCCCACTTTTCCACTTTTTCGAGTGTTTCGGGATTTAGCCTTAATACGAATGGTTTCTTTTTTGCCATAATTACTGATGTAGCGTTCCGGTGTTCACTACCGGTGTTGCGTCTTTATCGGAACACAGCACGACCATGAGATTGCTTACCATGCTGGCTTTCTTTTCCTCATCCATGTCCACAACATTTTTTTTACTTAATTCGGCAAGGGCCATCTCGACCATGCTCACGGCCCCTTCAACGATCTTGACCCTTGCGGCAACGATGGCGGATGCCTGCTGCCTCCGCAACATGGCACTGGCAATCTCCTGCGCGTAGGCCAGGTAGCTGATCCGGGCCTCAATCACATGAATGCCTGCAATGGTCAAACGCTCACGGATCTCCTCTTCCAGCACATGATTAACATCTTCTCCTCCGGAACGCAAAGTGATGTCGGCCATCTCATCATCAAAATTATCATATGGATAATGACCTGCCAGCTTACGGATGGCCGCCTCGGTCTGGATATCCACAAAATGAACATAATCATCTACCTCAAAAGCAGCATTATAGGTATTATCAACACGCCACACAAGGACAATCCCAATCATGATCGGGTTACCAACCTTATCATTTACTTTGATGGGAGTGCTATCGAGATTCCTGGCCCGAAGCGAAATCTTCTTACGTGCAAAGAAAGGATTCACCCAGAAGAATCCATTTTTCTTTGCCGTACCCTTATATGCACCAAAAAGGATCATGACCATGGATTCATTCGGGTTAACAACCATTAACCCCCCAGTACCGAACAAACCAACACCACCCATGATCGCCCACCAGAATTGCTCAAATACTACCATCATGTATATAGGGAAACCAATCAATCCTAAAATAACTACAAGTGCAATATAACCACTCATAGGCGAATAACTTTTTTCTTCTTTCATCTTATGATATTTTTATATTTGATTTATTTTGATATTATTTTGATATCACAAATATAGATTAAAAAAAAGGTGAAGTCAAGGAAATTCAAATATTTTTACTTATTGGCAGGGAGGTTATGGGGCAGGGGGGCTGATACTGGACATCGGCTAACGGTTAACGGTTAACGGTTAACGGGGGGCTGGCATCTGGTACCTAAAACCCATTTTCAAGATATTGAGATTACTTATCTTTGCTCCACATGAAAAGTTACAATCACATCTTCTTCGACCTCGACCGCACCATCTGGGATTTTAATGCCAGTGCAGATGATACTTTTAGATTTATGTTCAACAAACACCATCTTTCCGAAAAGGGAGTTCCTTCACTGGAGAAGTTCAGGAAAAAGTATGAAATCCATAACGACATGCTATGGTCGAAGTATCGTAAAGGGGAGATACTGAAAGAGGTATTAAACATCAGGCGCTTTGAGATGACACTGGCTGATTTTGGCATTGATGACCATTCGATTTCCATCGGCATGTCTGAAGATTATGTGAAAGTCAATCCTGAAAAGGCCTTTCTTTTTCCCGGTGCTATTGAGGCGCTGGAATATCTTGCACCCAAATACCCACTGCATCTTATCACGAATGGTTTCCAGGAGGTGCAGGAGCAAAAATTCCGCATTGCCAGGCTTGACCGCTATTTCAAAAGTGTCACAACATCGGAGGAAGCAGGGATAAAAAAGCCCGAACCCGGAATATTCCATTATGCCCTCGATAAGGCGGAAGCTTCAGCAACTGACAGCATTATCATTGGAGATGATATGGCCGTGGATATTGCGGGAGCACGTAATATTGGCATGGATCAGGTGTATTTTAATCCGGAAGACATAAGTCATCAGGAGGATGTCACCTTTGAGATCAATTGCTTAAGGGAGTTGAAAGAGATATTGTAGAGAATATTTTAAGCTAATTCAGCAATAAGCGTTTGTTTTCCTGCCGTCCGGTCTCCCAGTTTTACTTTCACTTCGGCATCGGCCGGCAAAATCAGGTCAACCCTGGAGCCAAATTTTATCATCCCCATTGCTTCTCCCTGGGCTATCAGGCTTCCTTCCTCGGGTTCACAAACTATCCGGCGGGCAAGGGCACCGGCTATCTGTCGCATCATGAGCTCACGGCCTTTACTATCCTTAAAAACAATGCTGGTATGCTCATTGATAAGTGACGACTTGGGATTAAAGGCAACGATATGTTTCCCATGGTGGTGTTTTTTATAAACCACCTTACCTCCTACCGGGCTCCAGTTTACATGCACATTCAATACTGACATGAATACCGACACCTGGATACGTTCATCTTTGAAATACTCATTTTCAACTACCTTTTCGATAGCAACTACTTTGCCATCAGCCCCGCTGTAAACAGCATTTTGATCAATTTCCAATTTTCTGTCAGGGAAGCGAAAGAACCTGATAACAAAGAACATGAAAATGAACCCAGTAAGGTAAAGTGTATAATGTAAAAATGATTGTTCAGGCAGCAATATGTTTACGACTGACAGGATCAGCAATACTGCAATCAGCAATATCAGTATAGGAATTATTCCGGCTTTATGGATCTTCATGAGATAACAAGTAGTATTAGTAGATATACAATAGGTGACACCAGTAGCACACTGTCAAAGCGATCAAGGAGGCCACCATGACCGGGCAATAAATGACCAGAGTCCTTCACACCTGCTCTCCTCTTAAGCCTGGATTCGGCCAGGTCGCCTAGTGTTCCAAAAACAGTGACGATAATGGCGATGGCCACCCAGTGCCACAGGCCAAGGACGGGAGAAAAGATGGAGAGGATGTAGGCAGCAACGATCGCAAAGCCAAATCCTCCTATACTTCCTTCCCACGACTTCTTGGGTGAAATGCTTTTATACAGGGGATGCTTACCGAACAGGCTACCCGTCAGGTAAGCAAATGTATCATGTGTCCATAAAATGGCGAACATACCAAGAAGCAGCCAGGGTGTGTGAAAGCCGGGTATGACAGTAGGGTTTAGATAAAAATTCAGCAGCGCGAGCGGAGTCACAACAAAGATGATCCCACCGATATCACCAAGGATAAGATCCAGGCTATGCTGTCTGCTTACCAACACATGGACAGAGGCAAGCAATGTAATAACAGGAATGACAATCCAGAGCGTCAGTCCCTGAGTATATGACAATGCATAAAGGGCGAAAAGGCTATAAACTGCGAATCCGGCAATTAAGCCGGGCAGGGCCCTTAAAAAACTAATTCCTTTTACGCTTAATCGCTGAAACTCCCAGAGGGCCGGTAAAACCATAAGCAAAAACAAAACGGAGAATATGAGTGGAGAGAATATGGCGCTGGTGATGATAGCTCCAACAAATAATGTCCCTGTGATAGTTCTGATGATGAGATTTTTCAAAATACCAAATTTCAATTAAGCCTGGTCATCTACCATAAAAACGTAAAGGTCGCGTGGCCCGTGAGCGCCCATAACCAGCGTTTTTTCTATATCTGCCGTTCTGCTCGGCCCTGTTATCATCGTGATCATTGAAGGCAGATTCCTCCCATATCTCTTTTTGATACCCATCAGGGCCTCCCTGATGTCGGGAACCAATTGGGAAGTCCTGGCATACACCAGATGCGCCTCAGGAAAAACATTCATCCTGCGACCGGAAGCATGTGCTGAAGAGACCATGACGCTCCCCAGTCTTGCAACAAGATATTCACAACGTGTAAGCCCGGCTGTCATATTCCTGAAACCGTCATCATCGTCAGTATATTTCACGCCATTCTGCTCCAGAATGTTTTTCATGTGATCATCAACACAATGGATGCTATCCCAATTGTTCTCTGCCATAACTGAGCGAAGAATATCGGCAAACTCCATATCGTCACCACAATAGACAAACTTTCCTGCCACCTCAAGCAATTCCCTGGCAAAAACCATTTCAGGGGCATCGTCCAGCTCATGAAATACTGATGTGTCAAAATCAACATCCTGATAAGGATTATCTAATTTCGATATCAAAGCATTCCGAACGCTCTTGAGCACTTTTTCACGTGAGGTAGTTTCGTCCATGCGCTATGATCATTTACCCTGATCTGAAGATTTATCGGGATCTGTATTGTCTTCTATATCTGCAACGTCCTCCTTATCGGTTTCTGCTTGCTGGTCACCGGCCTCAGACTTCTCACTTCTTTCTTCTAACTTCTCACTTCCAACTTCCAACTTCTCATTGTTCCCATTCTCACCCGGCCTTTTCTCCTCATCCCATGGTCGTTTTCCAAAGATCTCTTCCAGGTCTTCACTGAATATCACTTCTTTTTCCAGCAGCCTTGCAGCCAGCCTCTCCAGGTTTTCGCGATCCTTGTTTAAGAGATCCACAGCCCGTTGATAGGCGTCCTCAACAAGGGCCTTGATCTCATTATCAATCAATTCGGCTGTTTTCTCGCTATATGGTTTCTGGAATGAATATTCCTGTTGTCCTGTTGAGTCGTAGTAACTGATATTCCCAAGCTTTTCGTTCAATCCAAAATAAACCACCATATTGTAGGCTTGCTTGGTAACCCTTTCCAGATCGTTTAGTGCACCGGTAGAGACTTTTCCAAATATGACCTGTTCTGAGGCTCTTCCTCCAAGGGTAGCAGTCATCTCGTCAAACATCTGGTCCCAGGTTGTGATCTGCCTTTCCTCGGGAAGGTACCAGGCTGCTCCAAGAGCTTTGCCTCTGGGCACAATGGTTACCTTAACCAGTGGGTGTGCATGTTCCAGCAGCCAGCTTATAGATGCGTGACCTGCTTCGTGGAATGCGATCACCTTCTTTTCCCTTGCAGTGATAATCTTATTTCTTTTCTCAAGCCCCCCTATGATCCTGTCGATGGCATCCATAAAATCCTGACGGGTCACACTATCATGACCATTCCGCGCAGCAATCAATGCTGACTCATTACATACATTAGCAATGTCGGCACCGGAGAAGCCGGGTGTTTGTTTCGCCAGAAACTCAACCTTAACGGATTCATCATTCTTGAGTGGGCGCATGTGCACCTTAAAGATCGCATCACGCTCCTTCAGGTCGGGTAGCTCAACATGGATTTGCCTGTCGAACCTTCCGGCACGCATGAGAGCCCGGTCAAGGATGTCGGCACGGTTGGTTGCCGCCAGGATGATCACTCCTGTATTGCTGGAGAAGCCATCCATCTCGGTAAGCAACTGGTTTAGCGTGTTTTCACGCTCATCATTGGCACCAGTCATGGGGTTCTTGCCCCTGGCACGGCCGATGGCATCGATCTCATCAATAAAGATGATACAGGGTGCTTTTTCCTTTGCCTGCTTGAAGAGGTCGCGTACCCTGGAGGCACCGACACCCACAAACATCTCAACAAAATCGGAGCCGGAGATGCTGAAGAAAGGCACTTTTGCCTCACCTGCGACAGCTTTTGCAAGAAGGGTTTTTCCCGTCCCCGGAGGGCCAACAAGTAAAGCACCTTTTGGGATCTTACCACCCAGCTTGGTATATTTCTCCGGACTTTTCAGGAAGTCGACAATTTCTTTGATCTCAATTTTTGCCTCCTCCAATCCGGCAACATCTTTAAAATTTATGGTAACACTGGTGCTCTTATCAAAAAGCTGGGCCTTTGACTTGCCAATGTTGAAGATCTGTCCGCCTCCCCCACCGGCACCACGGCCCATCATCCGCATGATAACAATCCAGATAACCACAATAATTATAATTGGGAGTAACCAGCTCAGACCGTCTATCCAACTGGTACGTTTCTCTATCTCCGGAAATATTGGTTGTTCATAGCCTTCCTGTGCTGCCGCAAGCTTTTCCTCAAAACTCTCTGACGAGCTGATATTCAAATAATATTGCGGCCCGCCCGAGCTTAAACCGGAAGGTTGCACATCTTCGTATACAGGATTGTTCTTTAAAGTATCCTCCTGGATAAATATCTCTGCCTTTTCGTTATTCACGAGCACAATGCTCTCCACATGTCGCATGGCCAGCATCTCCCTGAGCTGGGGCCAGGTAGTTTTTGTGGACCCGCCACTAAAATCCGAAAAATAAATAATAAAGATGATGAAGAACATGATGGCATAGATCCAATAAAAATTGAATTTGCCCTTTTTCTTCATTTTTGGAAGATTAGGCTGTTTTTTGTCCTTATCTGTCTTATTTTTATCTGCCATTATGTCCTGTTCATACAATTATAACTAAATATTAACTGCCCTCGTTCACTTTTGTGATCTCCATATCACCCCATAATCCTTCGAGATTATAGAATTTCCGCGTGTTTTCCTGAAATATGTGAACGACAACGTCAGCATAGTCCAGCAAAATCCATTCCGCATTTTCAACACCCTCCTTATTCCATGGCT
>JBDLIJ010000113.1:0-10306 GCA_039714935.1 Bacteroidota bacterium
CGATAAAAATAACGTGAAGAATCTGGTGTATGTATCTCATCAATCAGGTATATCTGATCACCTACCTTCCCGAACTCATATTTCGTATCAACCAGTATCAATCCCATTTCAGCAGCGATCTCAGAACCGCGCTGAAACAATTCCCTGGTGTATTTGTCAAGCAGTATATAATCTTTTTCGGAAACAAGGCCCTGTTTCAGGATCTCTTCCACGGATATGTCCTCATCATGAGCACCTTCCTGTGCTTTGGTAGTAGGTGTCACTATAGGCTCAGGAAATGCCTGGTGTTCCTTCATCCCCTCCGGGATAGGCACGCCACAGATCTCCCGGGCACCCTTGCTGTAAGTGCGCCATGAGCTGCCGGTAAGGTATCCGCGAATGATCATCTCAATAGCAAAAGGCTTGCAAAAACGACCTACGGTTACCATGGGGTCAGGCACTGCGATCTTCCAGTTGGGGACAATATCGGCTGTGGCATCCAAAAATTTGGCTGCGATCTGGTTTAATACCTGTCCTTTAAATGGAATTCCTTTGGGCAGGACCACATCAAAAGCCGATATGCGATCGCTTACTACCATCACCATCAGCTCATCATTGATATTGTATACATCGCGTACTTTCCCCTTGTAAAGGCTCTTCTGGCCGGGGAATTGAAATTCTGTTCCGGTTATTGTGTTCATAGTTTATTCTTTATATGACACAAAAATAACCAGAATCTGATTATCAAACAATAATCAGTCAGGGAATATTCAGAAAGAAGCAGTTATGCAGCTAGTTGTCCATTCCGAGTTCCTCAAGGCGCTTGTCAAGTTTCTCAGTAATCTCATCATACCTTTTCTGGTACTTTTCAGTTTGAGCACAAACAATATGTGTGCCCCATTCCTGCGACCAGGTGGCGGCCTTTTCTGAGATCTCACCATATTTCTGCCTTGTTTCAATGCTGGTAGGATCTTTCATGTATGCCTCTACCACATCGACATAATCACTGGCCCAGGCCTCAAAGTTATCCAGGAAATCATCGCAGCTGGCAATGGTTTCATCGGTGCTTTCTTCAGGCTCCTCAGCTGTTTGTTCAGTTGTGGCGGCCTCATCCGATTTTTCTTCAGTTGTCTCAGGACTTCCCCCGCAGGAGACTAACAGGAAGCTGAATACCAGGGCAATGTAATAGATCTTTTTCATGATAAATGGTTTTGTTTGGTTTGAATGAATGAAGTAAATATGCAATAAATATACGTAAAACAGATATCCATGCAAACTTTCCCTGCCTTATTGTGCTGTTATCCCCATAAAATGATTGAAATCATGAGTCAGGTCAGTAGAATGAACAACATGGGGAATAGGTGTTTCTACTTTGAAGGATTGTGTAAAATATACAGGTCTATTCCGCTCTTTCTTTAGAGTCCGATACGAGAGTGTAATTTAGCGTGATTTTTTCTATATCGTTTGATATTTCAGCCATCTCAGTGTGTCGCCTTGCTAAAATAATTCGTATTGAGGAGCTTAGATGATCTGTGTTGCCTACTTTATTATTTAGAATAATTCTGAATTAGAATATTGATTTAAAATTAGTATTTGAATATTTGCAGCGGCAATCCTGCCCCCTTATCTTGTTAATACCTATTTTAAAAAAAATTATCAAAATTTAGAAGGATAGCAAATTGTTTGCATAAATCACGTATATGACAATTTAATACTTATATATACCCGATTATTAATAAGCTATCATTCAGATTGTCAGCAAGGTATGATTTTGCTGCATCCCCAGATCTTAAAAGTGTATTACAAACTGCCAGGTTTGCGTTGTAAGCAGTTTATGAAAATTAAGTAAACAAAACGAAATATTATGGGTACTCTAAGAAGGAATTCGCTGGGGATATTTATTCTTGTTCTGCTCTTCATTTCACAGATGGCTTCAGGACAATCCACCGTAACTGCTAATTTTACACACACCCCCGATGAAGAATGTGCTGATACTCCCATTCTTTTTGATGCATCATCAAGCACCGGGTCGGGTCTGACCTATACCTGGGATTTCGATGATGGCACTCCGGCAGTCACCACCACCTATGATACGATTTCGCATCGCTTTTATTCCTTTAATCAGACGAACTGCGGGATAAAAGAGCGGTTTTTTGTGCAACTTACAGTTAACGATACAGCGAATAATTCTGATAATACAGTTCGTACAGTTACCGTAACGCCACAACCTCTGGCGGCCCTGCTCGACTCCCTGGGAGATGATTGGATTATTTGTCATAATCCCAATAATCCAATCATTAGCGATACGCTTTGGGTAAACGACTGGGTGCCCTTTGAGCATTGTGTGAATTATTTTAATATAGACTGGGGAGATGGCACCGATACACTAAACCTGAATATTAACAGCTTTCCTATTTATCATGTATATACCGGGGTAGGAACCTATCCATTGCACTATTATGTTCATGGTGTACATGATTGCCACTGGGATACGACGTATTATGTTATCCTGCAGACAGTACCTACGGCCATGCTTACTACCAATCCTGTTGACCCGGGATGTGCCCCCTATAACGTTGAGTTCATCCTTTCTGATTATGAGAATAACTGGCACGAATCCGTCTATACTTTTGATTTTGGTGATGGTTCCCCTCCTCTGGTGTGGGACTCGAGCCAGATGGATCAGTATGACACTATACAATATACCTACACGCAATCACATTGTCTTAATCCGACAGCAAGTTCTAATGGCTACATGGCGTCCTTACATATTGATGATAATGGCCTTTGTGGCGACACAACAATTTATTCGCATTTTATTGAAGTCTTTGAAGCACCTGTAGCCAATTTTATTGCCAGCACCGATTCTCTTTGTATCAATGAGATGGTATGTTTTAGCAATTACACCACTGGAGGCTTTTCCAGCGGTTGCAATCAGGATATAACTTATTTATGGGATTTTGGAGATGGTGTTGCTTCAAATGAAACTGAACCCTGCCATGCTTTTATAAATCCTGGTATTTATGAAGTGATTCTCACAGCATACAGCTCTTCTCTTTGTACACATGATACTTCAATGCTTATCAGGGTATTTGATGAACCAAGAGCTCAATTTTATACTGACCCTATTCTTTGTGATAATGATTCGGTGCATTTTAATGATGTTTCCATAGCAGGTTCGGGTAATGTGATTAGCTGGTTATGGGATTTTGGAGATGGCTATATGTCCTTTTCTCAGAACCCTGTTCACTTTTACGCATACCCGGGTATTTTTCCCGTGTATCTGCAAGTAGAGAACTCAAAAGGATGTTCAGATGATACCTTAATATTCATTGAAGTTTTATCATCGCCTGTTGCCGCCTTCGTCCACAGTGCTCCACTCTGTCTCAATGACTCGGTATACTTCTACGATAATTCATATCCTGGGCTGGACACAATAACAAGCTGGTGGTGGGATTTTGGCGACGGAACCTTTTCCAGCGCTCAGAACCCAACTCATTTCTATCAAACTTCTGATACTTTTAATGTTACCTTGATGGTAACCAACGCCAACACCTGTGCCTCATCATCTTCCGAAGAGATCATCATTAGTGAGTACCCTGTACCTGATTTCGAATATGCATTCCCATGCTGGATCAACAACACCCAATTTACAGATCTGTCATTTAATCCCGGTATCGGAACCATCACTGAATGGATATGGGATTTCGGTGACGGATATTCAGCTTATTCCCAGAACCCCTACCACCAATTTATGGGGACAGGACAATACCAGGTAAATTTAAAGGTAATTAATGAGCATGGATGCTCAGCGGAGATCACAAAATTAGTTGAGATCTTTGATGGCCCCAGGGCCGAATTTTATACAGATACGGTTTGTCTGGATACACCGGTAAGCTTTGCCGACCAGTCAACACCCCAAAATGAAATCGTAAGCTGGTACTGGGATTTTGGCGATCCTGCGTCAGGTATGCAAAACAATTCAAGCCAACAGCATCCGGAACATATTTTTAGTATTGAAGGCTATTATACTGTTTCATTAACTGTAACAGATATTCTTGGATGCTTTCATACAATGTCACATCAGTATTATGCTGAACCCAACCCCATAGCTGCATTTCAATATATGGGAGCAACATGCCCCTATGGCGAAGTGAGCTTTTTTGATCAGTCTCAGACTTACTTTAGCGAAATCAATATGTGGGTATGGAACTTTGGAGATGGCATCATAGATACAGTATTCTATCCCGAAAACCCTAACCGCACACATGTATATTCGGATGTGGGCACATATGAAGCCTCATTACTCGTATACACTGTGTCGGGATGTCATGATGTGATCATTGACTATGTGTTTATATTGCCCGGCCCCGATGCCGACTTTCAATACGAAAATAACTGTATCGATCAGGAAACACAGTTCTATGACTTAACCGGAGCAAACGATATTGTATACTGGGAATGGAACTTTGGAGATCCGCTTTCCGGCCAGTCGAACTTTTCAACGCTGGCCAATCCCATACATGAGTATGCAAATATTGGGACCTATGATGTTACACTGATCGTTGGCAATGCCATAGGATGTCTGGATACCATTGTGAAACCGGTGACCATCACGCCATTGCCACCAGTAGACTTCTACTGGGATGGCGCCTGTGAAGATGCAGTAACACAATTTTTTACGGATGCAGCAGTGGTGAATGTCAATACGATTATTTATTATTTATGGGATTTTGGAGACGGAAATTATGCTAACCTGCAGAATCCCGGCCATATATTTGATGGAGAAGGGCTGTATAATGTGTCATTGACGATCACAGATACTTCGTCTTGCGAGAACACCATAACACAGGAAGTCCTCGTACAGAAAAAGCCGTATGCTTTTTATGATATCACCGAACCAACATGCAATGGTGACAGCATATTTTTCAATAACCTGTCGTCATCTGCCGTGGGATATATTACACGCTGGATATGGGATTATGACGACGGTAGCAATCCGGACACCATATATTTCCCGGATGATCCCAATCCATTTCATCTGTATGATTCCGTAGGAACTTATTCGCCTGTATTGACCGTTACCAATAGCAAAGGATGTTCCGATTCATACGAACGTGAGCTGATCGTACGTTTGCGACCGGAAGCTGACTTTGTATTTTCATATCCATGTGAACAAAGCCCGGTTCAGTTCACAGATCTGTCAATAACAAATGGCCAGGGAAATCCTTCTGTGTATTCCTGGGACTTTGGTGATCCTGCCTCAGGAGTGCATAATAAATCTTCAATGCAAAATCCTAAACATACTTTTAGCCATGGAGACAGTATTTATAATGTGAGTCTTGTTATTGAGAATTTCTTTCAATGTTCGGACACCATCGCGAAAACGATTTTTGTGAATGATGGTCCTCCGGTAGACTTCTGGTGGAGCAATGCCTGTGAGGAGGCAGTGACTTATTTTTATCCTGATACAAGTGTGATCAACATGAACACGGTATCCACCTGGCTGTGGGATTTTGGCGATGGAAATTTTGGATATACACCAATTGCTGAACATATTTATGATGGGCCGGGCACATATTATGTGAGCCTGACCATTGAAGATACATCAGTATGCGCCGGCACACAAAGCAGGATGCTCATTGTAAAGCCAGCCCCGCTGGCAGCATTTACAGTGCCGGAAGTGAGATGTGAGAATGCAGCCATCCTCTTTGATGATAACTCCTACAGCCAGCAGAGCTATATCACTGCCTGGCACTGGGATTTTGGCGACGGCAACGACACAACAATAATCTTCCCCGGCAACCCTGATGTGTTTCATACATATTCCCCGGCAGGGACATTTGAAGTTACCTTGAGTGTCATTAGCGAGGATTCATGCGCTGCTTCTGTTATTGAATACGTAGAGATAGACAGTGCCCCTCTTGCAATGTTTGAATGGGATGGCATCTGTGATACCCACGATTATGAATTTTTTGACCTCTCCGGCATACCTTCCGGAGCTAATATAATGTCATGGGACTGGGATTTCAATGATCCCGCTTCCGGAATGCTGAATACCTCCAGCCTGCAGCACCCCACTCATAACTTCACTGAGCCGGGTGTTTATGAGGTCAGCTTAAATATTACGGATTTTAAAGGGTGCACTGGTTTTGTGATCATTCCCGTCACCGTGGATGGCGGGCCTCCCGTCGAATTCCTTTTTACAAGTAATTGTGAAGGTGTGTCAACGGAGTTTTCTATTGATAGCGCCTTAACAAATATAGGTTCAATAATATTATATGAATGGGATTTTGGGGATGGAAGCCCTACAACCAATCAGATGAATCCCGCTCATGTTTATACCGTTTGTGGGACATATGACGTACACTTAACGGCTTATGATGTGTATGGATGTGAAAATGTTGTCTCTCATGATGTTTATATATCGCAAGGCCCCATTGCACTTTTCGATTATGATGCCAGTTGCGAAGGAGAGTCGACACAATTTTATGATCACTCATATGATCCTGCAAACGGTCTTATCACAAACTGGGAGTGGGATTTTGGTGATCCGGCCTCCAACGGATCTAACTTTTCACAATTACAAAACCCGGTACATAATTTTAGCGGGTCTGGCCTGTTTAATGTAACACTCACAGTAACGAATATAAACGGATGTAGCAATATGACTACCCTGCCCGTGAGTATTTATCCTAAACCGGATGCAGCCTTCACCGCCATGGTAAATGCTTGTGATAACGGAACAACACAATTTTATGACGGATCTTCTTCCCAGGCACAGATAGTTTCCTGGGAGTGGCTGTTCGAAAATGGGTATCATTCCTATACACAGAACCCCGTCTATACTTTTACTACAGTTGATTCTACATATGCTGTAAGATTAATAGTTACGGATAGCAGAGGGTGCATCGATACCCTTGTGCAGGAAGTATATGTCCCGGATGAGCTGGAGGTGGCGATCTATGAGGAGCATGATTGTTATGGGGAAGAAATGGAGTTTATGGCCGCCATACTGGCTCCGCTCCCTAATTCTATTTACTCATATAACTGGGACTTTGGCGATCTTGCATCAGGCACTGCAAATCAGTCGCAGCAGCCTCAGCCTGCACATGTCTTTACATCCCCGGGTAATTATTACGTCACACTCGACCTTGTTGATGTGAATGGATGTGGTACTGTTTTGACAAAAGAAATTGTGATCCACGACCTTCCGGCACCAGGTTTCTCTTATGAGGTTGATCAGTGCGACAGCATCGTTTATTTTTCAGACATGACAATAAATAATGGTGAAGAAATAGATTGCTGGAAATGGAATTTTGGTGATGGAAGCCCGGTGATGACCGTTTTTGCGGATGCCGGAGGGGATGTTACACATGCATATTCAGATGTTGGCGAATATGATGTTTCACTCACTGTGATAACGGCCAATGGCTGCAGGGATAGCATTGTACAGCCTGTCGTTCGTGAAGCTTGCCTTATTGCTTCTTTCATGGCTCCCGGAGATGCCTGTCAGTATGCTGATGTGGTATTTTCCGACAGCTCTACCATTGATGAGCTCATACAATCGTGGACCTGGCAGTTTGGTGATGACCGGGATACAACCTATTTCCAGAAATGTGATCTGCTCAGCCACAGCTATGATCAGGCCGGAGAATTCACGGTCAGCCTTATCATAGAGGCAAACATCAATGGCTTTTATTTTTCAGATACCATGCAGCAATCTGTCAACGTACAGCCTGCACCCATGGTGGACTTTTTGAATGAGGGTGCTTGCGCAAACGAGGAGATGACTTTCCATAATACCACTCAGGCGAATGGTGCCTCAATTGTTTCATGGTCATGGAATTTCGGTACAGGCCTTGCAGCTGACACATCTGATCTTTCACAGCCTGCATTTACATATGGCACACCCGGCTTATATGAAGTAAATCTGCTTGCCGTGAATGCATACGGATGCAGCAATTCCAAAACACATGATATTGAGATACTTACGCTGCCAACAGCAGCATTTGAGCATAGCTTGCCCTGTGCCGGCGACCCTGTGCGCTTCACCGATCTTTCTGAAGCCTGGGAATCTGAAATAGTATCTTGGAACTGGAAGTTTGGGCTCTCCGGTGGGGTGGGGGACTCCTCCCTTGTTCAGGATCCCGACTGGACATTTGATATTATCGGTCCGAATACAGTGGCGCTGATGGTAGAAAATGCAGTCGGATGCAGGGATATCCTTCAAAAAACGATTGATGTTTATCCCAGCCCACTGGCAGCATTTACCATTATGGAAGACTATCAGGATCATCAGGGTGCGATATTGATAGAGAATTTTGCAGAGGGAGCTGAAGCATATGAGTGGCACCTTGGAGATGGAAGCTCACTTATGGAATATTATAATTCAATAGAGCATACTTTTGAGCAGGAAGGCTTATATACCATCATGCAGATAGTCAGGAACGAATATGGCTGTGTGGACACCCTCAGCAGGGATTATGATTTCCAATTTAAGTCTTTGTATATTCCAAATGCCTTAATTCCAACCGGGGTAAACCCCGAAACGAGGGTTTTTCAACCCAAAGGACGAAACCTCCTTTATTACCATATAGGCGTTTATAACACCTGGGGCGAAATGCTTTGGGAGAGCACTGCCCTTGATGCCGATGGAAGTCCCACTGAAGCCTGGGACGGCCGGTATGAAGGAAAACTGGTACATCCGGATGTATATGTCTGGAAAGCCGAAGCCATGTTCAGGGACGGAAGCATCTGGGAAGGCGATGCCGTCGGCAATACCGACAATATTCCCAAATCTACCTCAGGTCCTATTGTGGTTGTCAGATAGATATCGCACCCGGCTAGCGGCATCCAGTAACCGTTAACCGGTAGCCGTTAACCGTTAACCGGTAGCCGGTAGCCGGTAACCGGTAGCCGGTAGCCGGTAACCAGTCCCCTTATGCCACAATTCTATCTTTTCCCACCCCTTCTTCACTTTCTTTTCAACAAAACATAGATGATATCTTTTTGCCTGGATACATGCAGTGCCTGATGGTAAAAAATACGCTTTCGAATTGCGCGGAAATCTGAGCCGGGGACAAGGGTGTTTACGTTGCCGTTTTAGGTGTAAATTCGTAGCTTTCTATGTAAAATTACTGACTCTCTCTATTTTCTTAAAATTTGCAAAGAATTTTTAATACCTATCTAAATATCAGCATGTTTTACATCTAGCTATTCTTAATACATTAGTATAAAGATGCTTACAAAAGGAATCTGTTTGCGCATTGTTTAGAATTGTTATAAATTAGCAAATATGATGATAAAAAGGCCAGGTTTTTATTGCGGAGCAGGTGATGAATCCCTATCTTGTGCTTTGAAGTGTAATGGTAATATTCACAATGCAATGTTAAAAACTATGTGATTGCGTAATTCTCTTAGATAAGATTATTGACTAAAATCGTATCTAATTACTTTTTATTACGTAAAAACTAGCATTATGATTACGACCAATGGAAAACGTTTCATAATACCCGAATCTTAAAGCGTTGATTAAAAAGCTAATGAAATTGCATAAAGTAACATAATAAAGGCAATAAATCAGGCAAAAAATCAAGATGTATAGGGCATTATTACGTTTAACGACATTATTACTCCTTCTCACCACGCTCTTTCCCAAAGAAGCGGAGGCGCAGTGTCCTGTAATTCCCGACTTTTCGTTTCAAATTAGTTGTACAAATTTTGGTTTAGTACAATTTACAGATCAAACATCTACAATTCCCCCAGGTGCTATTCAAACATGGCTATGGAAGTTCGGAGATGGTGAGTCGTTAGCTAATTGGCCAAATCCCACACATACATATGATTCTGCAGGTATTTATTATTGCAAATTAGTTGTTTGGGATACATCCGGGTGCAAAGAAACAGTAACCAAAGCAATTTTTATCACTCCCCTGCCTGTTGCTGATTTCGTTTACTCACCATCATCTTTGGAATGTGCTAACATTCCCATCTTTTTTGATACAAGAACTCTTAGCACCGGGGTTGGATTAAAGTATACTTGGTATTTTGGTGACGGAACCTCGGTTACAACCCGCAATGATACCATTTCACATCGTTATTATTCCTGGGCCGGGTCAAACTGTGGTATTAAGGAAACTTTTAATGTAACCCTGGTAATTTCAGATACTAATGGTTGTCAGGATAATACTTCACAGACGGTGGATGTAGGCCCATTGCCCTATGCCAACCTGCTTGATGCCAACAATAATAATTTCCAGTTATGCAACTATACCACCAGTGGCCTGGTACAGGATACACTCTGTGTAGATAACTGGGTGGAGTA
>JBDLIJ010000114.1:0-10159 GCA_039714935.1 Bacteroidota bacterium
AATGATATTAAACTGGAAACACGCTTTGATATCATCTCCATCGTGCAATCTGGCGAAAGAGTGAGCATTAAGCATATTGAGGATGCGTTTTATCCGACCTTGCAGTGAGTAGATTTGAGTATTGAGTATTGAGTATTGAGTAGTGAGTATTGAGACATTATATCACACATTACCAGGGAATAAATTGGTTTTTACCAGTCACCAATAATTCAAAACTCAAAACTCAAAACTAATAAACGTATCTTTGCAAACAATTCAATATCAATTATGAGCACAGATAAAAAAGGTGGTAGTGGGCAACGAAAGCGCCACGGCGATTATTCGGCTTTTTACAAGAAGCCCAAAGCAGGTGCAAGAAAGAAAAGCACCTCTTCGAAGGGAAAGCCTTCTGACCAGGCCGATAAGGTAAGGGAAAGCGGGTACAGACGTAAGGATGAAGGCCTCATACGCCTGAATAAATATCTTGCAGATGCAGGTGTTTGTTCACGCCGTGAAGCAGATAAGCTAATATCCGCCGGAACGGTAGAAGTCAATGGTAAAGTGGTTACCGAGCTGGGTACCAAGGTGTCGCAAACCGATAAGGTGGTATATGGCGGACAGGCTTTGAGGAGGGAAAAATTACGTTACCTGGTGTTGAACAAACCCAAGGATTTCATCACCACTACTGACGATCCTTTCGAACGAAAAACAGTGATGAACCTGGTGGAAAAGGCGTGTCCGGAAAGGATTTATCCGGTTGGCAGGCTCGACAGGACAACAACGGGAGTATTGCTTTTTTCCAATGATGGCGATCTGGCCAAAAAGCTCACTCATCCAAAACATGGCATCCGGAAAATATATCATGTGGTACTTAACAAGCAGCTTACCAGGGCAGATTTTGACCAGATATCAGCAGGCATTGAGCTGGACGATGGCCCCATCAGGGTTGATAAGATATCCTGGATTGAAGAGGGCAAAATCAAAAAAGAAGTTGGACTGGAACTGCACTCAGGGCGTAACCGTATTGTCAGGCGGATATTTGAGTCATTGGGTTACAAGGTTATTCGTCTCGACCGTGTTGTGTTTGCAGGAATAACAAAGAAAGACACTCCCCGGGGGAAATGGCGTATGCTCAACGAATCAGAAGTGAACATGCTTAAGCGGCTGCCCAAGTAAATCCAGTATATTTTATTTAATCTTTTCCCTGAATTCCTCAACGGTTCCCAGCAGCTTATTGAAGAAGCGCGACCGTTCCTTTGCTCCGGAGCTGCTGATCAGATGTGATTGCTTGATCAGCCCATTAAAATATCTTTCCAGGTGCCCTGTAAAAACAGGGTTGGTAGTCGTGAGCAGGCTCAATACGTTGAAGGTGAGGTAAGCATAAGAAACATCCGGCATCTTCACCAGGATGCTGTTGTCGTTCAGCACAATTTCATTTTCATACATCTTGAATGTGCCTTCAACGCCCACAGGGTTCTGACCATACAAAAACTTAAATCCAAGCTCAGCCTGTTTTTGAATATGCCGCAACCATTTTTCAAGTTTATCGCAAAGGTTAAGTACATCATCCCTGGAATGGAAATATCCGGCAATCCAGTAATATTCAATCTGGCGAAGCGTGATATAAAAAGTATCTTCATTCCATATCTCTGTTGTAGGGATAGCATTGGAAGAAATTAACATTCGCCTGCCTGTCTGGTAAATATCCTCATCTGCCTCATCCAGCCTGAGCTGCATCCCTTCAAATTCAGGAAATCGCAAGAGCGTTTTCTGGTAGAAAAACATCTTAAAGGCACCGATCTCGGGGAAATGAAAATAGTGGAACAGCGGCGGGTCTTTGGCGGCGTAGATGATGTGTTTCTCTTTGGCCTGCCGAATTCTTTCCAGGTCTCTGATAATGGTTTCAAGCCATTGCTTTATCCTGAATTTTTCTGCCTCCACAGCATGGCAATTGAAAACAACATTATTTGTTTCAACATTCAGAAAAGTATCTACCGACAGGCCGAATCTTTCATTCAGAAGCACCAGCTCATCCAGTGTGAGGGCTTTGTCACCGCGTATTCTTCTGTAAGCACTGTCGTAGCTTATCTGTAATAATTCGGCAATTTCATGTACAAATGAAAATTTCTCAGGAAGCTGGTGCTTAATGGCCTGAAAGAGGGTGGTCTGTATTGATTTGGGCTCTGCCACACTGTAAATATATTAAATAATCGAGCAAAAAGCAATATAAAGTCTTGATACTATATGCTTAACAGCCCTCCCAGAGCCTCCGGTGTGCCGATCGTTGTCATTCCGGTTGCAATTTTAACAATTGTTGTAATGTCCACGATAACATCGATGTTGCAGACTATAGAATCATTTTATTAATTGTATATTGAAATTTACTTTTTCATACCCACCTCCCCCGGCCCCTTGGTATCAGGACATTTTTCAGGTGATATCAGTTTCCCCGGACTTTAGTCCGGGGGTTAAGAAATTTCCTGCCGAAACAGCAAAATTTATAATAAAGCTATGAGAAATTGTAAATACTTTTAACCTGCCTGGCTAATTTTTATTAAAAGATCTTTATTCAATAGCTTGATCTCTTTTCCGTCGACTTTAATAATATTACCTTCAATGAAATCATGCATCACTTTGGTTACCGATTCGCGGCTTGTCCCTATATATTCACCCAGCTCTGACCGGGTCAATGGAATTTCAATGGTATCTTTTTCGTATATGTGATCTGCAAACAAGATCAGTGCACCGGCAAGTTTAGCATTTAATTGTTTTTGAACTTTATCCACAAAAAAATGGTAATGATGAATGATATCGGCACTTAAAATTTTCATCACCTCCATGGCGAAGCGCCCGTTGTTTTCAATCAGATGCTGATATCCTGCATAGTCGATAAAACATGCTGTTGTATCTGAAAGTGCCGTTACTGAATAGCTGTGCGTAGGCTTGGCAAAAACATCTGAGACCCCTGCAAACACCGGTCCTTTATCTATCCTCATAATCTCTTCCTTGACTGGTCCTGACAGATGAATTTTAAATATGCCTGACTTTATAAAAACAATGTTTTGTGTGAATGTTCCTTCCTTAATGATCCGCTCACCATGCTGGAAAGATATTTCAACACTATTGCGACAAAGGATTTCCATCTCTTCTTCATTCAGATTGAAGACAGAACTGGATTTCACATGACAATCTTTACAAAGATTTTTCTTTTCAACCAGACCCTGCATAATATGGCTAATATATAAAATTGTTTAATATGAAACAACCAAACGAAAGATAATTCACATTATAATGCATGAATACCCACAGCAAAAATATTGTATAAATGACTGAAATTACCTTATTTACATCGACTTAAATTCTAAGCTTATGAAAGCAATAAAAGCTGTTTCCGGAATAGGTTGTTGTGGCATGTATTTGATATATGGATGCCTGGGTATCATGATGATGGTATCTTTGGCTTCCCTTGTATATTTGGCTGTACTTTGTACATGCTAAGATAAGCCTGACAAAGAATTATTTCTTCATCAGGCCTGTAATAGTTTTTTGAGTCAATATTCCCATTATGTGGTGAAGCTATCATCACACATAAATTAATGTTAAAACAAATCTTTGCTTAATTCAACCAGCCGTATAAATTCAGCACGATAGCCTTCCTCATCATGTCCCCGTGAGGATTTTGCCAGTGCAATGATCTGTTCGAAAGAAGCATCTCCCTTGAAATCCGAATCTCTGATCAATAGTCCGAACTCAGCCACTGCAGCTGAAAAGGTAAAATCTTTAGAAGCATTTGACCTGACTTTTTTCGAAACTACTTTTTTGATCAATTTGCTTTCATTTTGATCGGGATCCTTATATCTGATCTTCAGGCTTGCCAGTTCATCTTCATATACTTTGTCGACATTGGCTTTAGTCTGGTATTTCAATTCATCGATAGCCCGGATGCCGGTTTCATCCATTTCAGTAATGATCTCATATAATGCGGTAACAGTTTGTCCGGCACCGATCTCGCCTGCATCTTTCAGGTCGTCGTTGAAATCTTCATCGGCAAGCACTCTGTTTTCATAACCGATCAAACGGTATTCAATAACATTTGCCGGATTAAATTCAATCTGGATCTTTACATCTTTAGCAATGGTGAACAGGGTGCCTCCCATTTCACTTACCAGTACTTTCTGGGCTTCCAGCAAGTTATCTATGTAGGCATAGTTGCCATTTCCATGATCGGCCAGCTTTTCCATTTTTGAATCTTTGAGGTTCCCGGTTCCAAATCCCAGCACAGAAAGGAAAATACCATGGTCTCTTTCTTCTTCAATGAGCTCTACCAGTTTGTCATCGCTGCTTATGCCAACGTTAAAATCACCGTCGGTAGCCAGGATGACCCTGTTATTTCCTTTTTTCATGAAGTTCTTCCGGGCTGTTTTATAGGCCAGGCGTATACCTTCACCTCCTGCTGTGCTTCCGCCTGAGCGCAGGTTCTCGATCACATGAAGTATCTTGTCTTTTTGCGATCCCTTTGTAGATGGCAGTGCCAGACCGCTTGAGCCGGCATAAATAACGATCGATATCCGGTCTTCTTTCCTTAGCTCAGATACCAGTAATCTCAAGGCTTTCTTCAGGAGTGGAAGTTTATTTTCGCAGCCCATCGAGCCCGATACATCAATAAGAAAAACCAGGTTCCCGGGCGGAAGGTTTTCTTTTTCAATCTTTTTCCCCTGTATTCCGATATGCAGTAATTGGTTGTCGCTCCAGGGACAATCAGAAAGTTCGGTGATGATTGAAAACGGAGTGTCATCTTCCGGTTCGGAATAATCATAACTGAAATAATTGACCATCTCTTCGATGCGTACAGCATTTTCAGGTGGGAGCTCTCCATTGGAAATAAACCTCCTCATATTGCTATAGGATGCAA
Organism: Bacteroidota bacterium; assembly: GCA_039714935.1. Classification (GTDB taxonomy): domain Bacteria; phylum Bacteroidota; class Bacteroidia; order Bacteroidales; family B18-G4; genus B18-G4. The sequence continues at coordinate 4,892 of JBDLIJ010000114.1, forward strand.
CATCAACGTCAATAGAAAAGGTTGATAGCGGGCTGTAAGCAGGACTTTTATAATCATTTTCTACGATCACGTCATATGATTCTGTATTGTATTCATGATAATAGCTGGTCCTGGCCCCACGTACATTTCCGGATTCACCATCTCGTGAAAAGACGCCTCCCACTGTAGTTGCAGTCGCGCCTCTGCTCCGGTTTGGCATCCGGTGGATTTCCTCAAAAGTAACAGTGCCGCCACTGACAGTCCTGTCTTTGTCGATCAGGGGAACCTTATAGTCAATGATCATCACCTGTTCAAGCAATTCAGCAGAGGATTCCATCTCGATATCCAAAAATCGTGTTTGGTTTGCGTTGATCTGGATTCCATGTATCAGCACTTCCGTATATCCAATGAAGCTGGCTCTTAGGTCATACTTCCCCGGAAGGATGCCTTTTATGGCATACATTCCGGTGATGTCGCTGGAAGCTCCGGCAATTTGTTTGTCTCCCTGCAGGAGCGTGATATTAGCAAATGGGATTTCTTCCCGGCTGTTTTTATCTATTACTTTTCCCCTCAGAGAACCGCTTGTTTGCGAGCATAACAGCATAGGAATAATCAGGCTTAGTGTTAAGATCAGTGTTTTCATAGGCAGTAAGTTTTAAAATGTTAAACATAAAGGCTGACAGAAATTAACACTATTAAAAGGGAATTTCAATAAAGAATCAGGCAACGGTAAACATCAGGCAGTTTAAGGTATGATTGAATGAACCAATGGCATAAATCTACATTTGTTTATATGAACTTATTCCGTGAAGTATTACTAAAATCAACTCAAATTTTCCTATCTTTATCTGTTCTTCTAAAGCATTAAAGAGCTTATGGACACCAGCAGCTTTTCCATCGTAGAAAAACATTTTTTTGCCTTAAATAAATCACGGGGTGATAGCGTTTTCATTCCCTATCTGCTCGTTGAGAATTTCCCTCAACTGGGATTGCTGACAGCCTTGCGTTTCCTGGAATGGGTATCAGAAAATCCCGATGGGCTTATCAGCCTGCCGACGGGCAAAACACCAGAATACTTTATTAAATGGGTTAATTTTTTGTTGGAGCACTGGAATGATGAAAAGGGAAAGACAATCCTTGAAAAATATGGCCTGAGTGGTATGGCCAGGCCTGAAATGCAAGGATTGCATTTTGTGCAGATAGATGAATTTTACCCCATTGACCCGGAGCAGCATAATAGCTTTTATCATTATGTCAACGAGTACTATATCAAGGGCTTTGGCCTGGATCCAGCAAAGGCCATGATGATCGACTGCGAGGCCATTCCGCTCTTTGAAGGCCGTTCATATAAAGACGTTTTCCCTGATCATAAGGTTGACCTGTCGTTACGATACAGGGAAGCTGCTAACACTTTTGAGATCATCCAAAAACAATCCATCATGATGATCGACAAATGGTGTTCCGAATACGAGCAGAAGCTAAGAGATAAAGGGGGGATAGGATTTTTTCTCGGTGGCATTGGCCCTGATGGGCATATCGCATTTAACACCCGGGGGTCTGATCATTACTCTACTACACGCTTAACGGAAACCAACTTTGAAACCCAGGCTGTAGCTGCCGGTGACCTCGGGGGCATAGATATCTCAAAAAACAGGCTGGTGATTACTATTGGCTTGAGTACCATTACCTATAATCCTGATGCTGTGGCCATCATCATTGCTGCTGGCGAAGCTAAAAGCGATACAGTCAGGGATGCCCTTGAAGAAACTGCCTCCAACCATTACCCGGCAACCGCTCTCCATCAGCTTAAGCACGCGCGCTTTTACCTTACTAAGGGAGCTGCGGTTAAATTAAGAGATACCATTGACGATTATTACAACAAAGGTAAATGGACACAGGAGAAAACCGATCGTGCCGTGCTCGACCTGGTTAAGAAACTCGATAAATATGGGCATCACCTGACGCTCAACGACCTGGAATATGATGAATATTGTAAACATATCCCCGACCTGGATGAACATACCGTGCCCGATGTAATAGGGCGTTTTAAGGAAAAGATCAGCATGGGCATGTGCAAAGAAAAAGGGCAAAGGTTTTTCCATACAGGCCCGCATCATGACGATATTATGCTGGGCATCCTGCCTTCAGTAGTACAGCAGCTTCGCCAGGCATCGAATACCTTCGACTTTGCTGTTCTGACATCCGGTTTCACAGCTGTCACCAATAAGTTTATCCTCCACGCCCTTACTGACATCTTGCAATTTATTGGCGAAGGCAAGATCCAGATGATCCATTATCCCGATTTCTTTGAGACAGGCTACAAGCTTAAATGGGATAAAGATATTTACCATTATCTGGATAAAGTAGCATCGGGCGAGCCGCATGAAAGAAGGCGGGGGCTCAGTCACAGAATGGTGCGGGCCATTGTTGACATATACAAGCTTAAGGATGGTTCAGCACTCCGATCAAAGGTAAAAGCAGTGATCAAAGAACTTAAAAATTCTTATGACGGGGAAAGGAACTCACCGGAGATCCAGCAATTAAAGGGCATGCTCCGCGAATTTGAAGAAGAGCTGGTATGGGCACATTTTGGTGTTCAGGTGAAGAATGTGCATCACCTAAGACTGGGATTTTATCAGGGCGAAATTTTTACTGACCAGCCAAATCGCAATCGGGATGTTAAGCCGGTTTTGGACATGCTGCGTGAGAAAAGGCCCACTATTATCAGTGTGGCCCTTGACCCGGAGGGCAGCGGGCCCGACACTCATTATAAGGTGCTTCAGGTGGTGGCCGAGGCCATTCGTATGTGGCGGCAGGAAGAAGATGTGAAAGATCTTAGGATCATGGGATACAGAAATGTGTGGTATCGGTTTCATCCGGCAGAGGCCGATGTCATTGTTCCGGTATCACTCAACTCCCTGGCTATACTGGAAGACTCGTTCGCCGATTGCTACCTGAGCCAGGTAGATGCTTCTTTCCCCAGCTACCTGCATGATGGCAAATTCAGCACCCTGGCACAAAATATCTGGATTGACCAGATGAAACACATACAGCTGCTATTAGGGAAACATTATTTCTACCAGAATGATCACCCACGACTCAGGGCCGCACATGGACTGGTATTTTACAAAGAAATGGATGCAGAAACCTTCCTGGGCTATGCACAAACACTGGAGAAATCAATCGAAGGCAGCTAGCAAATATGCAGGACTGAATGAGCCTGGGTCTCAATTATTTTCAGAATGGTGGAAAAGTTCTTCAACTTGACAGGCAACTTTTATTGTTGTATATTGTCTGTTAATAGCCTACAGGGCTGTTTTTTTATCGTTGATGCGAACAAAATTTTTATCCCCAAAGTCTAAGGTCATTCATTAAAAATATTAAATATGGAAAATTTTACAACAGTACTCAGTCGCCTGGCACATAAGGTCTTATTGCCGGGACTCGCAGTGATTCTTACACTTGGATTGATCATGTATTCACCAAAGCCGGTGCAGGCACAACAGGGTGTTGCCCCAACAGTAATGCCTGCAGGTGGATGTGCCATTGATGGCAACCTGCTTTCCAGGACGCCCACAGCACCACCATTTACTTCCGACAATGGTGATTTCCTTCAAAATGACGGAGCAGCAGGAAGTGGAGGTTATGTATTCACACTTGACGGTTTGCCTGTTGATACTGCCACATCATTTCATATCATTGATGGTTATGATGCTGCCGATGCCGATATTTTTACCGGAGGATCGAAGTTCAATCAAGATCCGAATAACTGGGTGTGGAAACCAGGGAAAGCACCTGGCAAAGATGATATTGATAATACACTATTCTTCTTCTCAAGTGATTCACTGGGTAATATCTGGTTTGTTGGCAGTGGCGACCGGAAGAAAACAAACGGTAACACCTACCTTGATTTTGAATTACTTCAAAATCCGCTTTATGCCAATTCAGACAGTACATTCACTTCACTTGGCCCGGACGGAGGCAGAACCATCGGCGACCTGGTGATCTCCATAACTTATACCAATGGTGGCACATATCCGCAATTATTTGTTTACCAGTGGGATAGTACAGGCCAGGGAGCGTTTGGCTATGATTTGGTAAGCCCGGATACTGGCACAACTTTTTTAGCTACCAATATTGACAGTGCTATTGTCGTTCCTTATGGTGCGTTTGGTGCTAATACCTATGAGGAATCTGCTTTCACAGAAGTTGCCTGTAACCTGAATGGCTTGATTGCAGGTTCAAATTCCTGCCTGGGTATAAAAACTGTAATTGTGAAAACAAAGGCATCACAATCAATTAATGCTGCATTAAAAGACTTTATTAGCCCTGTTCAGGTTGACATTAGTTCGGCTCCTGTGGTAAGTGTAAATAGCGAAACAATCTGCTTTGGAGATTCAGCCACATTAACTGCTACTATTCTGTCCGGGACTGGTCCATATACCTACTTATGGAGTACCGGCGATACGACTTCGTCGATCATGGTATCTCCGGATACAACAACACAATACACCGTGGTGGTTACGGGAGCAAATGGATGTCCATCCAATCCGGAAACGTCGACGGTAACAGTTATACCATTGCCTGTTTGTTTTATCTCCGGTCCGGATACGATCTGTCCTTTAGGTATCGGACAGTTTAACGGTCCTGATAGCTTGAGTTCCTATACCTGGACGATCACAGGAGATGGAACGATACTGGGAGATACATCAGCTCAGATGATTGAGGTGCAGGGGAACGGAAGCTGTGATACGAGCTTTACCTTAACCCTGTTTGTTACTGGTGCAGGCGGATGTTCAAGCACATGTTCGATGACAGTTTATATGGTTGATACTGTCAGTCCGATCATTACAGATGTACCGGATTCACTGTTTTTACAATGTGCCTCAGGAGTGCCGGTGGCTTCTCCCGACTCGGTCACTGTCACCGATAATTGTGTAAACGGCCTTGCTGTCACGGTTACAGATTCAATTACTAATGACACTGTTTGCCCCAACCAGTTTACATTGATACGTACATGGATGGCAACAGATACCTGCGGCAATATCGCTACCGCTACTCAGATCATTACTGTATTTGATAGTATTCCCCCGGTACTTTATGGTGTGCCGGCCGACACAGGTGTTTGCTGTGCTGACTCCATCCCACCACCGGCTGCCGTGACAGCTATTGACAGCTGTGATGGTGCAGTTTCAGTTGCATTAACTGAAGTGGTGAGCGACAGCACCAGCCCATTTTATTTTACATTGACACGTACCTGGACAGCTTCAGATACATGCGGTAATATCG
>JBDLIJ010000115.1:0-10153 GCA_039714935.1 Bacteroidota bacterium
GTTTAAATGCTCCAAACTTGTTTGAGCTGATGTGCAGTGCAAATAAAAAAACGATGTGTCTGGTTCGTACACCAGCAGGGAGGAGGAATTATATAATAGACTTTCAGTGCTAAACGAGTCAAAAACGGGGCAGAATATCTTCCAATTATCTTCCTGGTTTCCAAAACATTCGATTTTCCTTATCTGTTTTCACAAGAGGTTGGAAGATCTTATTGGCTACAACGTACTTGGCTATGGGCAGTAGCGCCATTTGACAAGCTCAGGGTAAATTGGACGAATTGTCGAATTAGTCACGTAAACAACGCACACTATACCCGTAAGTATGATTGTAGGCGCTCCTGCTCACACCTGAGTATTCGTAGCTCAGAGCCCGAATCCACGCATTCGCTCCCTCCACACTTGAAGACCAAAAGTTGCCGGAGCTTGTGAGAGTGAAGAATGTACCATTCGTGTTGCGATAGCCTCCGGGGAGGCCCAAAAAACCATACAAGTTAGAACCATTTCCATAATTATACCACCCGATTCCTGATTTTAACCTTTCACCTGCGTCATATCCACGCCAAAAAGCATTATCCCACTCAGGGTCGGGGTATCCATATTGGCTGTCAACTGTGCCTTCTAATTGTTTCCATTCCTCGTCTGTCGGCAAATGCCAATCGGGCGGGCAAATGCCCTGTGCTCCTTGTGATGTTGTATATTGCATCATTTCATCCCACTGATATAAACCTCCGTAAGTTGCGCAATTATCAGGAATATTTCCATAACAGTACTTTTCAATTATATTGTTGTCAGTCATTTCCAGATTACCAGTTATCATTGTTCCTACATTCAGGTTTCTTTTTAACCAACATTGGTTTCCAATAAGTACTGTAGCATAATATTCTCCTTCGTAGAATACTGTTGGTGTCCCGGGGCAGGGTTCTCCACTTACAAACTGAAATATATACGTTTGATTGCCCGTTGGCGTGTCAGATATTGTTTTTTCTCCAAAATATACGTAAGCGGTATATTTCAATTCATCTCCCAGGTTGTATACAAAACCATTAATGTCTTGTTGAGACTTAAACCTGCTTATAGCCTTATTCCCTGAGTAAACTATTTTACATTTTCCACCATCGGTTGTATAGCTGCCTGCATTTAACATCTTTATTGTTTGACTTGTTTGTTTTCCGGTAACGGTAAGCAAATAATACTCTCCAGTGCCCGCATAAAATGTAAAAGCATGCTTGCCTCTGTTTAATGTTTTTTCATATTGCGTCAATATTCTTCCAAATAAATCACTAACAGTTATTATAATGTATTCCATTTCCTGTAAATACAATTCAACTTCTGTTTTTCCTTTAAAAGGATTGGGATAATTCTGTGAAACAGAGAAAGTGTTTTCATCAATTGTTTCTTTGTCATAGATACTTGTGATATAATCCAGCACCAACACAGTATCGGGTGCATAAAGTGTTGTATCTCCACCCTGTGTGAGGTTTTCAATCAAGATACTTTCCAATGGAACGTTCTGCCCGTCGTGTTCTGCTGTAAAGATTAATTCCATCGTGGGTTTTTGGCTAAAGGCACTTACAGTAAGTCCAATTGCCAAAATCGAAAGTAATTTTTTATTTATTTTCATAAGGCAATCTATTATTTAATATTCTTTTTTTTTATTTTGAACTCTCACTCCCTTGTTGTTTATGTTGGGTAAGGGCCGCAACTATAGTGCGTGCTTTTATTTGATTGCATAAAAATACAAAATTATGTCATCCGCTATAGCATTTGTTATGGAAGTGCAGGCCAACCCAAAAGCCATGCGTTGAGGTATTGGCGCAGAATTTGATTTTCTTATTTCTTTCCTGTTCATTTCTTTGCTTGCCCTATTGTCCGCCTATGGAGGAAAGAAACAGCCTGTCCCGATCCCGAGAACTCGGAGAGAGAAACCAAAGAAAAGAGACCCGCCTCTGGCGGGGCGACGAGGGACTCCTATAACTTTGGCTCCAGATTTATAGGGAAGGCTACATCCGCAGTGGCGGACTGATTAAACCAATCCAACACCCAACACCCAAAACCCAAAACCCAACACCCAACACTTTAAAGCCTATCTTTGCAAAATGTCGCACGCCCCCAAACGCATCGCATTTCAAACCTTTGGCTGCAAACTGAATTTTGCGGAGACCTCTACCATTGCCAGGGGATTCAAGGAAGACGGATATGAAGTGGTGGAACATAAGGCGGAGGCCGATGTGTATGTGATAAACTCCTGCGTAGTGACGGCCAACGCTGAAAAAAAGTGCAGGGCAGCCATACGTCAGGCAAAACGGAGAAACCCGGATGCCCACATTGCTATTATAGGCTGTTTCCCGCAGATAAAAGAAGATGATCTGTCGAAAATGGCAGAAATTGACATTGTGCTCGGGAACGAGGAAAAGTTCATGCTGAAGGATCACCTGAAAGACGACTCCCTCACGGGGGCATGCCACAGCTTTGTCGGCGACATCAACAAATCGGATGTGTTCACGCCTTCCTGGTCCAGTGGTGACCGCACACGCTCATTTCTGAAGATACAGGATGGCTGTGATTATTTCTGCACCTATTGCACCATCCCATTCGCCCGGGGAAGAAGCAGAAGTGCTACCATCAAAAACACCATCAAATCGGCCAGAGAAATTGCTGCTACCGGGATGCGTGAGATCATCCTTACCGGCGTGAACATAGGCGATTTTGGCAAGCCACACGATGAATCATTTTTTGGTCTCATCAAAGAACTTGATAAGCTTGACGGCATCGACAGGATCAGGATATCATCCATAGAACCTGAGCTGCTGAATGAGGAGATGATCATGTTTATGGATAAATCGAAAAAATTCCTTCCGCATTATCATATCCCGCTACAATCAGGATCTGATAAGGTGCTGAGTGCCATGAAAAGGAAGTATAGAAGAGAGGTGTTTGCCCAACGAGTGAATGAAATAAAAAAACAAATGCCCCATGCATGTATAGCTGCTGATGTGATCATCGGCTTTCCCGGCGAAACGGATGAGGACTTCATGGACACCTATGACTTCCTGAATGGATTGAAGGTCTCCTATATGCATGTATTCACCTATTCAGAAAGGCCAGGCACAAAAGCAGTATCTCTTGCGGGGAAAGTGCCTGCCAGCGTAAAGCGCGAACGAAGTAAGGTTTTGCACGAGCTGTCTGAGAGGAAGAAGTCTGCATTCTATAAGGAAAATGCCGGAAGGACGGTGTCGGTACTGTTTGAATCAGACAACTCCGACGGCTATATGCATGGTTTTAGCGGCAACTACATTAAGGTAAAAACAGCTTTCAGGGAAGACCTTGTCAATAAGATCATAGCCCTAAAGCTGGATCATCTTGAGCAGGACGGATGTTATACTTATAAACCTGAATAAATGAAGCATGAACCTTGAAAGGATAAACAAAGCGGTAAATGATCTTTGCATAGAAGCAGGAAATTATATTTCATCCGAGCAACGTAAACTTAGCAGTGATGATATTGCAGTAAAAGGTTTACATGATTATGTAACCCATGTTGATCGCCAGTCGGAAAAGATGCTGGTGGATGGCCTGTCAGGTATCCTTCCCGGCTCAGGATTTCTCGTTGAAGAAAATACTGTAGCAAATACGAATGAGGCATACACCTGGATCATAGATCCGCTGGATGGCACAACGAATTTTATTCATGGCCTGCCCACCTTTGCCATCAGCATTGCACTGATGCATGAACAGAAAGTGGTGATGGGAACAGTTTATGATGTCAGGGCTGAAGAGTGTTATTATGCCTGGAAGGGGAGCTCCGCTTTTATGAATGGGAAAAAGATCAGCGTTTCTGATCGGCCCAAACTAGAAGAATCACTCCTGGCTACCGGCTTTCCCTATAATGATTTTAAGAGACAGGAAGAATACCTGCAAATGCTCGGTCATCTAATGCAAAATTGCCGTGGCATACGCAGATATGGTTCAGCAGCTATCGATCTTGCCTGGGTAGCATGCGGGCGTTTCGATGGCTTCTGGGAGTACGGCCTGAAACCCTGGGATGTGGCGGCAGGCAGTTTCATTGCTGAAAGAGCCGGGGGTAAGTGTAGTGACTTTGCAGCTGGCCATAACTTTCTCCACGGACGTGAAATTGTCTGTGGAAATCCTGATATTCACAATGAACTCCTGGAATTGACTGATAAATTCTTTGATAAATAGAACACGGATAACACAGATCTAACAAATTTTCACGGGTAATTTGATTTAATAATCAGCAAATATCCGTTTTGTCCGTACCATCCGTATCATCCGTGTTCCATCATCCATTTCATCCATTTCATCCGTTTCATCCGTATCATCCGTGTTCTATTTTCCATTTATCCGTATCATCCGTGTTCCACCTTAAAAGAAATACCCTATTTTTACAAAACAAAGCATCAACCATGAATAAGACATTTAAACTATTACTGTTCACATTTCTGCTGCCATTATTTACTATTGGGCAGAACGACAGTATCACAGAGACCACCATCATCTACAAATTCGACATCAAAGAGGAAATTGCACCTCCTGCTGTCAGGACCACCCAGCGGGCCTTTGACGAAGCGAAAGAAGAGGGAGCCGATATCATACTCATCCATATGAACACCTATGGAGGACTGGTAGATGCAGCCGATTCGATTCGCACACGCATCCTGAATTGCAGCATGCCTGTTTATGTTTTTATTGATAACAACGCTGCCTCTGCCGGTGCGCTGATCGCCATTGCCTGCGACAGCATCTATATGGCGCCGGTGGCAAGCATTGGCGCTGCCACGGTGGTTGACCAGAGTGGCAAGCCTGTCCCCGACAAGTATCAATCCTATATGCGCTCATGGATGCGCGCCACAGCCGAAGCAAACGGGCGCGACCCGGATATAGCACAGGCCATGGTAGACCCCGACATCTATATTGAAGGCATTATTGATACAGGCAAGGTACTCACCCTGACAACAACTGAGGCCATGGAATATGGGTTTTGTGAAGGGAAAGTTGAAAATATTATTCAGCTGCTGGATACTGCCGACATACAGAATTATGAGATCATCACTCATAAGGAAACCGGCGCTGACAAAATCATTGGATTGCTTATCAACCCCTTTGTGAGCGGCATCCTGATCATGATCATTATCGGCGGGATATATTTCGAGCTCCAGAGCCCGGGTGTGGGATTTCCGCTGATGGCCTCCATTGTTGCAGCCCTCCTGTACTTTGCCCCATTGTATATCCAGGGCCTGGCCGACCACTGGGAGATAGTGATCTTCATGGTGGGCGTGGTGCTGATCCTGGTAGAAGTATTCGCCATTCCCGGCTTTGGGGTGGCAGGAATAGCAGGGATCACGATGGTCGTTGCGGGGCTCACGCTCAGCCTCATTGGTAATGTTGGCCTGAATTTTAACCCGGTAAGCATTGACAACGGTGCCAAAGCGTTCTTTATCGTAATCATCGCCATATTTATGGCCCTGATCGGCTCGTTCTGGCTAAGTAAAAAGCTGTTTACGACAACCATCTTCGGACACCTGGCACTGGAAGCAGAACAACTGCGTGAAGAAGGATTTTCGGTATCCGATACTAAATATGAAAGCATGCTGGGGAAAAAAGGAACTGCCTGGTCGGTGTTGCGCCCGGCAGGGAAAGTGATCATTGATGGAGATGTATACGATGCTACGGCACTGGCAGGATATATTGAGAAAGGCGACAAGGTGGAAGTAGTGAAATATGAGACAGGACAGTTGTTTGTCATAAAAATATGACAAACAGATATTCGATACTCGAAATTCGAGCTCCGAAATCCGAAATCGCACAATCTAATATCCTCAACTAAACAACTAAACGAATCAAGCAATCAGCCAAGATGCCAGACCTCATCCAGGGAGACATTACAAAAATGAAAGTGGATGCGATCGTAAACGCTGCCAACAGAACCCTATTAGGCGGAGGTGGCGTTGACGGGGCCATACATCGGGTGGCAGGGCCGGAATTGTTAGCTGAATGCAAAACGCTGAACGGATGTAGCACAGGCCAGGCAAAGGTCACCAATGGATATCTGCTTCCGGCCAGGTATGTGATCCATACCGTAGGGCCAGTATGGGGAGGAGGAAGCCGTAATGAAGATGAGCTACTGAAGAACTGCTATCAGAATAGCCTGATCCTGGCTAAAGAACATGGCATTAAAACAATTGCCTTTCCCAATATCAGCACGGGAGTGTATCATTTCCCAAAAGAGCGCGCTGCAAATATTGCCATCAAGTCTGTTATAAATTTTATGAAAATACATGAATTACCTCAAAAAGTGATTTTCGTCTGTTTTGATGATGAAAACTTCCACATCTACAAGGATCTTCTGAACAAATAGTACCTTTTCACTACAATGGACTCATTTTATCCAACCTGATGATCTTTCATATAAATTCCATAAATTTGTGCTCTTATAAAAAATAGAGGATGCAAGGATCAGTACCTTATCGATTTTCCGTTTTTATTTTTTTCGTGCTTGTGTATATGACCTCATATAGCCAGGGCACTATTAAAAATATGGAAGCGGTAAGGACTGCCATAGCCCCTAAGATAGATGGCAAGCTGAGCGAGATGGAGTGGATGGATGCCGCTCCCGCCAGTGACTTTACACAATATTACCCTTACAACGGAGCAAAACCATCGGAGCCTACTGAAGTCAGGATACTTTACGATGACAGGGCCATATATGTGGGTGCTTTTATGTACGACAGCCATCCTGACAGTATCAAGCAGGGACTTGCTGAACGGGACGACAGAAACATCGATGCCGACATCTTTACCATCATATTCCTTCCGTATAATGACGGACTGAATGCATTTGACTTTAAGGTCTCGGCGTCAGGTGTGGAATACGATATCAGGCATGCAGCTAATTATCATGACAGAAACTGGGACGCTATCTGGGACAATGCCGTTAAGATCAACGACAGTGGCTGGGTGGTGGAGATGGAGATCCCTTTTGCAGCCCTGCGCTTTCCTAAAACTGAGATACAGGAATGGGGTATTAATATTGGCCGTACCATCAGAAGGCACAAAGAGACCTCCACCTGGAACCATATCGACAACAAACTGGATGGCTTCTATAGCCAGTCAGGAACCCTTTCCGGAATACATAATGTAAAACCTCCCCTGCGCTTGTTCTTTATTCCATATGTAGCAGGATATACTGAGAACGCAGCAGAAAGTGATACCTGGGCCTATTCATACAATTATGGCCTGGACATGAAACTTGGCCTTAGTGAGAGCTTCACGCTCGACATGACGCTGATCCCGGATTTCGGGCAGGTGCAATCCGATGATAAAGTGGTTAACCTCTCCCCTTTTGAAGTGTATTACCAGGAAAGGAGGCCGTTTTTTACAGAGGGAACAGAGCTTTTCGAACGTGGTGAAATATTTTACTCCAGGAGAGTTGGCGGAACCCCTGATGGTTATAATGACATACGTAATGATCACCACACCGACAGCATCATAAGTAATCCGGGAGAGATTCAGCTGGTGAATGCAACAAAGGTGTCAGGGAGAAATAAAAACGGCACGGCAATAGGCGTCTTTAATGCTGTGAACACAAATACCTGGGCTCGTGTCATTGACACAACAGGTGCTGAGCAAAAAATACTGACCAACCCGGCCACAAACTATAATATGATCGTCTTTGACCAGAGCCTGAAAAACAATTCCTATGTAAGTATATATAATACGAATTACTATCAGGGAAGAGACCGCTATGTGGCCAATGTAAGCGGAACCGAATTTGAGCTCAGGACAGCCAACGATATGTGGGCGGTGGGTGCCCGGGCAAATATCAGCCAGAAATATTATCCTGATGACGATCCGGCCTTCGGCCATGCCTACGAATTTGAAGCAGGAAAGAAAAGTGGTAATTTCAGGTTTGCCTATTCTCACGAAACACAGAACGACACTTATGATATTAACGACATGGGCTTCAATCGCAGAAACAATCGTTTTGTGAATGATATTAACCTGGAATATAATATCTACGAGCCTTTTGGAGTAGTTATTGAAATGATGAACGAATTCTTGATTGAGCATGAAATGCTTTACGAACCACGAAAATTCGTTTCCTTCAGTATGGGTTCTTTTCATCGTACCACTTTTAAGAACCACCTGACAATAGGAATGCATTGGGACCTTACACCTGTAGAAACCCATGATTACTATGAACCAAGGGTTGATGGCCGGATGATGATCTACCCTGCTAACGGATATTTTGGTGGTTTCATCTCACCTGATTACAGAAAACGATTTATCGTGGATGCCAATGCTGGCTACTGGGCAGGTGCTGAATATGGCAAATCCGGCTACCATGTGTCGCTGGAACCACGGTTCCGAGTCAGTGATAACTTTACTGTCAGCATGGAATCAGATTACGAGATGGATTGGAATGATACCGGGCACCCATATGGCTCACCGGCAGATGCTGACACCATCATTATTGGCAAAAGAGACATCCAGATACTGGAAACAATTCTGGAAGCAAAGTATATATTTTCCAAAAACACATCCCTTTCCTTAAGAGGCAGACACTATTGGTTTAGTGTTGATTACGACAAGTTTTATGAACTGAGGGAAGATGGATACCTTGATCCAAGTTATTATACAGGCAATCATAACCTAAACGCAAACGCATTTAATATTGACATGGTGTTCAGGTGGATCTTTGCGCCTGCCAGTGAACTGCTTTTTGTGTGGAAAAACAATATTTCCAACGAACAGGATGAAGTTGTCAGGGACTACTTAGAAAATATCCACCATACATTCACCTCCCCCATGGGCAACAGCTTTTCGCTAAAACTGTTATACTACCTGGATTATCAAAAGCTTAGAAAGAACAGGGAATAGGGTGCAAGGAGCAGATGCTTTTAGTCAGAATATTTTTCAGCAAAGCTTTCCGAAATATAGTTTTCATAGTGGGTACAGACGTGTGATCCAAAGCTAATGGCTGTTTTAATGCTCTTTGCAAATTCTTGGGAGGAAAACGTTTTCGAAAGCTTCTTTAATTTAAAAAATTCATAGATCAAGCCGGCATTGAAACTGTCGCCGGCACCAATCGTGCTGACTGTTGTTACGGGCGGGACTTCAACATCAATCACCCCTCCGGGGTAATAGAACTCAACACCGACATTGCTTTTGGTATAAACAAGGTAATTACATCCGTATGAATTTACAATATCGTATGCCATCCTGCCTGTCGGGATATCAAAGATGGTTTTAAAGTCCTCATCCGAGCCCCTGACAAGCTCAGCCAGGGAAAGGTTCTCATAGATCAATTCACGTAAGGCAGTAATTTCATTCTTATGCGGACTGCGGATATTCGGGTCATAAATGATGAGCGCCCCTGCGGCTTTTGCGGCCTTCACAAAGGAGATCAGCGATGATCTCACCTCTGGCATCAAGGAATAAAAACCCCCAAAAAGGAGGATATCTCCCCTTGAGAATGCAGGCAGATCAAGTGGCAGGCGCTTCTCAGGATAGTGCTTATAAAAAGTATATTGTGCATCATTCAGCTCATTCAAAAACGCCAGTGAGATGGCTGTCTTGCCTTCCTTGTAACGATATACAAGAGATGTATCAACACCATTCTTTTCCAGAAATCCGTTAATGATATCGCCGGCATGGTCAACACCATATTCACTGATAAAGCTGACGGGCAAGCTCAGTCGGCCAAGCGATACAGCCGTATTTAGCATAGTCCCACCAGCCTTGGCTGTTACCGGCTCCTCATCTTTGAAAATAATATCGTAAACGGTTTCACCGATGGTGTAAATGCGTTGCATACATCAAAGATAGCATTTAGGTTATAGGAGTTAGGTTAAAAGTTCCAATTCTGATCTCATGAGTGATGAAATCCTAATGATTATTGATTAATAACCCACCTGCGCCAAGGCTTCGGTGGGTGCAAAGATTGAAAGTGGAGAACGGGGAGTTCATATCCAAGCGTTAATGTCATGTTTAATCAACTGTCATGCTGAGCGGAGACGAAGAACAACCAATTCAACCAATTCAACCAATTCAACTAATTCAACTAATTCAACCAATTCAACCAATTCAACCAATTCAACCAATTCAACCAATTCAACCAATTCAACCAATTCAA
>JBDLIJ010000116.1:0-10149 GCA_039714935.1 Bacteroidota bacterium
ATATCTCTACGGCATACGGGTGTAGCTCAACTGGTAGAGTAGTGGTCTCCAAAACCATTGGTTGTGGGTTCGAGTCCTACCACCCGTGCTAAACACAAAAACAAATGGCTAAGTTCAAATTACAAGCGTACATTGAAGATAGCTATGATGAGTTGATTCACAAAGTATCATGGCCATCCTGGAGTGAATTGCAGAATAGCGCAATCGTTGTATCCATTGCTTCCCTAATAATCGCATTTGTGGTTTATCTGATGGATATCTCATTTCAGACATTATTACAACAATTCTACACGCTGTTTTAGCAGGTAATAATTGTTGTGGATAAGTAATTAATGTCGTTAGATAATAACCCAATCCCGCAAACAGGAATGAGTGAGCAAATTTTAAAATGGTACGTAGTGCGGGCGATTAGTGGCAAAGAGGGCAAGGTGAAAGATTACCTTGAACATGAAATTGATCGTCTGAACCTGCAAGACTATATTTCGCAAGTACTGATCCCGAAGGAGAAAGTATATCAGGTAAGAAAAGGTAAAAAGATCAGTAAAGAGCGAAATTATTTTCCAGGTTATGTGCTTATTGAAGCATCACTTACAGGAGAGATTCCGCATATTATCAGGAATATCCCCAATGTTTTGGGATTTCTGGGAACCAGAGGAGAACCGGATCCTATCCGCCCTGCTGAGGTGAACAGGATACTAGGTAAAGTTGATGAATTGGCAGAGCAGGCTGAAGAAGTGAATATCCCCTTCATCGTTGGTGAAACTGTGAAGGTGATCGATGGCCCGTTCAACAGCTTTAGCGGTATCATTGAAGAGATCAATGAAGAGAAGAAAAAGCTCAAAGTGATGGTGAAGATCTTCGGTCGCAAAACACCCCTGGAACTCGGATTTATGCAGGTCGAAAAAGAGTAGACCTGTTAAGTATATTATAATCCATTAAGAATACATTCAATGGCAAAAGAAGTTAGTGGACTTATCAAGTTACAGATTAGAGGAGGCGCTGCAAACCCATCTCCTCCGATTGGTCCTGCCCTTGGTGCCAAAGGCATCAATATCATGGAGTTTTGCAAACAGTTTAATGCAAGAACCCAGGACCAGGCGGGGAAGGTTTTACCTGTGATCATCTCGGTTTATAAGGATAAATCATTTGATTTTATCATTAAAACCCCTCCCGTTGCTGTTCAACTGCTGGAAGCTGCAAAGATCAAAAAAGGTTCTCCAGAACCTAACCGTGCTAAAGTGGCCACCGTAACCTGGGATCAGGTTCGTATGATCGCTGAAGCAAAAATGGTTGATCTTAACGCCTTCAAGGTAGAATCAGCAATGAGGATGGTAGCAGGAACAGCCAGGAGTATGGGCATTAAGATTAAAGGCTCCTCTCCTTTTGTTGAACAAAAGTAATGTCTTGATTAAGTCAGGTTCCTAAGTAAAAACTATTTAAACGAGTTAGCAAAAATGGCTAAACTAACAAAGAAACAGAAAGTAGTAAACGAAAAGTTTGATCAGGAAGGAATTTATTCCGTTGACGAAGCTGTTAAGATCGTCAGGGATATCACCTCAACAAACTTTGATTCTTCTGTTGATGTAAGTGTAAGACTTGGTGTCGATCCCAGAAAAGCCAATCAAATGGTAAGGGGAACGGTTACGCTCCCTCATGGCTCCGGTAAAAAAGTCAGAGTACTTGTATTATGTACTCCCGACAAAGAAGAAGAAGCGAAAGCTGCCGGTGCCGATCATGTTGGACTGGACGAGTATATTGATAAGATCAAGAAAGGCTGGACAGACATTGACGTGGTAATTACCATGCCAAGCGTTATGGGAAAGGTTGGACCTTTAGGTAGGGTTCTTGGTCCGAGAGGATTGATGCCAAATCCAAAAACAGGAACAGTGACAATGGAAGTCGGGAAAGCTGTTAATGATGTAAAAGCTGGTAAAATCGATTTTAAAGTAGATAAATTCGGTATTATCCATGCTTCTGTCGGTAAAGCTTCATTTGAAGAGGAAAAACTCCTCGACAATGTGATGGAAGTACTGCAGGCAATCGTTAAACTGAAACCTTCGGCCTCAAAAGGTACATATTTAAGGAGTGCTTATCTCTCCAGTACCATGAGCCCTAGTATCCAGATCGACCCTAAATCCATTACCACTTAATCTTTTTTTAGGAGAAGCTCAGAGCTATGAAAAAAGAAGAAAAAAACCTAGTAGTTGAAGCACTGGCAGATAAGCTGAATAACAACAATAATTTTTATATTGCTGATACTTCAGAATTAAATGCCGAAGACACTTCCACGCTGCGCAGATTATGCTTTAAGCGTGAGGTGACCCTCACGGTCGTAAAAAATACATTGCTCAAAAAAGCAATGGAAAAGACCGATAAAGACCTGGAAGGACTTTATGACACTCTTAAAGGACCCACGTCTATTATGTTTTCCGAATCCGGAAACGCACCAGCAAAACTGATCAAGGAATTCAGAAAAGCTTCTGAAAAGCCTATCCTGAAGGGGGCATACATCGAAGAGATGACCTACGTCGGGGACGATCAGCTTGACTTCCTGGTTGCACTCAAATCTAAAAACGAGCTTATTGCTGACGTTATTGGATTGTTGCAATCACCTGTTAACAACGTAATGTCATCATTACAATCAGGTGGCAACATTATTTCCGGAGTTGTGAAAACACTTTCAGAAAAAGCTGAATAAGTAGTATTGATTAAGTATTTATAAGTAAAAACCATCAAAAATTTAAATAAAATGGCAGATCTTAAAAAATTTGCAGAAGAATTAGTTAATTTAACTGTAAAAGAAGTTAATGAGCTGGCTGAAATCCTTAAAGAAGAATATGGAATTGAGCCAGCCGCAGCAGCAGCTGTAGTAGCAGCCCCAGCAGGTGGCGGTGAAGGTGGCGATGCCGGCGAAGAGCAATCAGCATTTGATGTTATCATCAAAGCAGCCGGACAGTCAAAACTGGCTGTAGTAAAACTGGTTAAAGAATTAACCAGCCTTGGACTGAAAGAGGCAAAAGAGCTTGTTGACTCAGCTCCTAAAGCTATCAAAGAAGGTGTTTCCAAGGACGAAGCTGAAGCATTACAAAAACAATTGGAAGAAGCCGGCGCAGAGGTTGAAGTTAAATAAGGTCTCTTCTTATCAACGAAATTGACCTCTTCCGGAACCGGTTTCCAGGAAGCAGGTCAATTTCGTATTTTGTTCTTTAAAATATTTTCTTGACTTCATCCCGAGCAATCGGGACTAAAACCTTATAACCTTGGCAGTAGAAAATTTTAAAAAAATCAATTTCGGAAGTTCAAAGATCAGAGCTGAATATCCCGACCTGCTTGAGATCCAGCTCAAGTCTTTTAAGGATTTTTTCCAATTGGATACAAACCCCGAAAATCGTGTAAACGAAGGTTTGTACAAGGTATTCAGTGAGAATTTCCCCATATCCGACGCCAGGAACAACTTTGTACTTGAGTTTCTCGACTATTTTATTGACCCTCCCAGATACACCATTGAGGAATGTATCGCAAGGGGCTTAACCTATAGTGTGCCTCTGAAGGCAAAACTGAAACTCTATTGTACGGATCCTGAGCATGAAGACTTTGAAACCATCGTACAGGATGTTTATCTTGGCATGATACCCTATCTGACACCCAAAGGCACTTTTGTTGTCAATGGTGCAGAAAGAGTAGTCGTTTCTCAGCTTCACCGTTCTCCGGGTGTATTCTTCGGAACCACACTCCATGCGAACGGATCACCGCTGTATTCAGCCAGGATAATCCCCTTTAAAGGGTCCTGGATGGAATTCACAACCGATATCAATAATGTGATGTATGCTTATATCGACAGGAAAAAGAAATTACCTGTTACAACACTGCTGCGTGCTATCGGTTATGAAAGCGACAAAGAAATTCTGGAAATATTCGACCTTGCAGAAGAAATCAAAGTAAGCAAGGCAGGCCTGAAAAGAGTGCTTGGAAGAAGGCTGGCGGCCAGGGTGCTGAGATCATGGATCGAAGACTTCGTAGATGAAGACACAGGAGAAGTAGTTTCTATTGAGAGAACAGAGGTAATCATCGATCGTGAAACCGAATTGGAAGCTGAGCACGTTGATATGATCATTGATGCCGGAATCAAGACCATCCTCCTGCACAGGGAAGATATTATTTCCGGCGACTACTCGATCATCTTCAACACACTACAGAAAGATACAGCGAATTCAGAAAAAGAAGCAGTTGAATTTATTTACAGGCAGCTGCGTAATGCCGAGCCACCTGATGAAGAAACAGCACGCGGTATTATCGACAAACTATTTTTCTCTGATAAGCGTTACGACCTTGGCGATGTAGGCAGATACAGGATCAACAAAAAACTTGACCTGCAAACACCTGCCGACACAAAGGTACTGACCAAGGAAGACATCATCTCAATTATTAAATACCTCATCATGCTGGCAAATGCCAAAACTGATGTTGATGATATCGACCACCTGAGTAATCGTAGAGTAAGAACTGTTGGTGAACAGCTTTATGCCCAGTTCGGTGTTGGACTGGCACGTATGGCACGTACCATCCGCGAAAGAATGAATGTCAGGGATAACGAAGTATTTACTCCCACAGACCTGATCAATGCCAAGACGCTGTCTTCAGTGATCAATTCATTCTTCGGAACAAACCAGCTCTCACAATTCATGGACCAGACAAACCCATTGTCTGAGATTACTCATAAACGTAGGGTTTCTGCTCTCGGGCCTGGTGGTTTATCGAGGGAAAGAGCAGGCTTTGAGGTCAGGGACGTACATTATACGCACTATGGCCGTTTGTGTACCATTGAAACACCTGAGGGACCAAATATTGGTCTTATTTCCTCATTATGTGTATACGCCAAAATCAATAAACTCGGGTTCATCGAAACACCTTACAGGAAAGTAGAAGCCGGGAAGGTAAACCTGAAAGAACCACCTATATACCTTTCAGCAGAGGAAGAAGAAGAAAAGATCATCGCCCAGGCAAGTACCTTGCTTGAAGATGACGGGACCTTCACCAGAGACAGAGTGAAAGTAAGGTATCAGGCTGATTATCCGATCATTGAAAAGACAGAAGTTGACCTTATCGATAGTGCGCCTAACCAGATCGCATCTATCGCCGCGTCACTCATTCCTTTCCTTGATCATGATGATGCCAACAGGGCGCTGATGGGATCTAATATGATGCGACAGGCCGTGCCTCTTATGAAACCTGAGATGCCTCTTGTAGGTACCGGTATTGAGGAAGGCGTTGCCAGAGATTCCAGGGTACTTGTGAATGCAGAAGGAGACGGCATAGTAGAATATGTAGATGCCAACGAAATCGTAATCCGGTACTCACGGATGGAAGAAGAGAAGCTCGTAAGTTTTGACGATGACATTAAAAAATACAAGCTGACAAAATTCATGAGAACCAACCAGAATACTTCAGTGACGCTGAGCCCGATCGTAAGAAAAGGCGATAAGGTTAAGAAAGGTCAGGTTCTCTGTGAAGGATATGCCACCCAAAAAGGCGAACTCGCACTCGGGCGAAACATGATGGTGGCCTTTATGCCCTGGAAAGGGTATAATTTTGAGGATGCTATTGTAATCTCCGAACGCGTTGTTAGAGAAGACATCTTCACGTCTATCCACATTGAAGAATTTACATTGGAGGTGCGCGATACAAAACGGGGAGTTGAAGAACTCACCAGCGATATTCCTAATGTGAGTGCTGAAGCCACCAAAGACCTTGATGAAAATGGTCTGATCAGAGTCGGTGCTGAAGTAAATGAGGGTGATATCCTCATTGGAAAGATCACACCGAAAGGTGAGAGTGATCCAACCCCGGAGGAAAAACTTCTGAGAGCCATCTTTGGCGATAAAGCTGGTGATGTTAAAAATGCTTCACTCAAAGCTCCACCTGCAATGCAGGGAGTTGTTATCGACAATAAGCTATTCTCACGTTCAGTGAAAGACAGGAAATCCAAAGCAAAGGAAAAAGATGTCATCGCTGCCCTGGAGGAAGCTTTCAGAAAAGATGCAGAAGTACTGAAATCAAGACTGGTTGATAAGCTTACGGTACTTGTAAGTGGCAAAACCTCCCAGGGAGTATCAAATAACTTCAAGGAAGTTGTTATTCCAAAGAAATCTAAGTTCACCCAGAAAGCGCTGAGTGCCGTTGACTATTTGAGTGTTAATCCAAGCAAATGGACTACCGATAAGGCGAAGAATGAACTGATCAAACAAGTGATCAATAACTTCAACGTTAAGTATAAAGAGATCCTGGGTGAGTACAACCGTAAGAAATTTGTTGCCACTGTTGGCGATGAACTTCCTAATGGCATTGTTAAGATGGCCAAGGTTTTCGTTGTCAAGAAACGTAAACTGAAAGTTGGAGATAAAATGTCGGGACGTCACGGAAACAAAGGTATCGTTGCCAAGATTGTAAGGCAGGAAGACATGCCTTTCCTTGAAGACGGTACTCCGGTTGATATCGTGCTTAACCCACTTGGTGTACCTTCCCGTATGAACCTTGGACAGATCTATGAAACTGTTCTTGGGTGGGCAGGAAAAAGGTTGGGACAGCGCTATCTCACACCAATCTTTGATGGTGCCAACATTAGCCAGATAACGAATCTGATCAAGGAAGCAGGGCTTCCTGAAAACGGTAAAGTATACCTCTTTGACGGTGAAACCGGCGAGCGTTTTGATCAGCCTACAACGGTTGGTTACATCTATATGCTGAAACTTCACCATATGGTCGATGATAAGATGCATGCAAGGTCTATCGGACCTTACTCGCTCATCACACAACAGCCTCTTGGTGGTAAAGCACAATTTGGTGGACAAAGGTTTGGGGAGATGGAAGTATGGGCACTGGAAGCATTCGGTGCGGCTAATATACTTCAGGAGATCCTGACCGTGAAATCAGATGATGTGCAGGGAAGAGCCAAAGCATACGAAGCCATAGTTAAAGGTGAAAATATGCCAATACCGGGAATACCGGAATCTTTTAATGTGCTCATACATGAGCTCAGGGGACTCGGACTTAATGTCACCTTTGAATAAGCCCCTGTCAGGAATTTGTAATATTTAATTTGTATACAATAATACTTTATATATGGCCTTCAGAAAAGACAGCAAAATTTCAAGCAGATTCAATAAGATTTTAGTTAGTCTTGCTTCACCTGAATCCATCCTCGAAAGATCATACGGCGAGGTGCTAAAGCCGGAAACGATCAACTACAGGACGTACAAGCCCGAACGCGATGGCTTGTTCTGTGAGAGGATATTCGGACCGGTCAAAGACTGGGAATGTCACTGTGGAAAATACAAACGTATCCGTTACAAAGGGATTATTTGTGACCGCTGTGGTGTTGAAGTAACAGAAAAGAAAGTCAGGAGAGAACGTACCGGACATATACAACTTGTGGTACCTGTTGCACATATCTGGTTCTTTAAGTCACTCCCTAATAAAATCGGGGCACTTCTTGGCCTGCAAACCAAAAAGCTTGACACCATTATATACTATGAACGCTACGTTGTGATCCAACCGGGTGTGAAAGAAGAAGATGGCATCAAGCACATGGATTTTATCACTGAAGAAGAGTATTTCGACATTATGGAAGCTCTTCCTGCAGATAACCAGTACCTCGATGACAGCGATCCTGCTAAGTTTATTGCCAAAATGGGTGCTGATGCTATTCATGACCTTCTTGCCAGGCTGGACCTCGACCAGATGTCGTACGACTTAAGGCATAAAGCCAATACTGAAACCTCACAGCAAAGGAAGGCAGAAGCCTTAAAACGCCTGCAGGTTTTTGAAGCTTTCAGAGACTCCAGAAATCGGATAGAAAACAGGCCGGAATGGATGATCGTTAAGGTTGTTCCGGTTATTCCGCCCGAACTGCGTCCGCTCGTCCCACTGGATGGTGGCAGGTTTGCCACATCCGACCTTAATGACCTTTACAGAAGGGTTATCATCAGAAATAACAGGTTAAAAAGACTTATCGAGATCAAGGCTCCCGATGTGATCATGCGTAATGAAAAACGTATGCTTCAGGAAGCTGTTGATTCACTGTTCGACAATTCAAGGAAAGCCAACGCTGTAAAAACAGATTCTAACAGAGCTCTGAAATCACTATCAGACAGCCTTAAAGGAAAGCAAGGCCGTTTCCGTCAGAACCTGCTTGGTAAACGTGTTGACTATTCAGGACGTTCCGTTATTGTGGTCGGCCCCGAGCTTGGCCTGAACGAATGTGGTATTCCAAAAGCCATGGCTGCTGAACTGTTCAAACCTTTTGTTATCAGGAAACTTCTTGAAAGAGGTATTGTAAAGACTGTTAAGTCAGCTAAAAAGATCGTTGACAGGAAAGATCCTGTCGTATGGGATATTCTTGAAAGTATCCTTAAAGGGCATCCGGTCATGCTAAACCGTGCCCCTACCCTTCACCGTCTGGGTATCCAGGCATTTCAGCCTAAACTTATTGAAGGAAAGGCCATTCAGCTGCACCCACTGGTTTGTACAGCTTTTAATGCCGACTTTGATGGTGACCAGATGGCTGTACACGTACCTCTGGGGAATGCCGCCATCCTTGAAGCACAGATCCTTATGCTGGCTTCACATAATATTCTGAATCCTGCCAATGGGGCTCCGATTACGGTTCCGTCACAGGATATGGTACTTGGACTATACTATCTTACAAAAGCAAGAAGAAGCACCAAGAGCCAGGTCGTAAAAGGTGAAGGATTCAAATTTTATTCACCTGAAGAGGTGATCATTGCCTATAATGAAAAGCAAGTTGACCTTCATGCCATCATTAATGTAAATATTGATAATTACAAGGATGGCGAGAAAGTGAAAGAGTTTATTGAAACTACCGTCGGAAGAATTCTCTTTAACCAGGTAGTTCCTGAGGGATATCCCTATATAAACCAGCTTCTTACAAAGAAAGCATTGAGAGACATCATCGGTGATGTGCTTATTGTTACCGGAACCGCTGCTACAGCCCAATTCCTGGATGACATCAAGAACACTGGTTTCCGAATGGCTTTCCGTGGAGGACTTTCCTTTAATCTTGGTGATGTACTCATTCCTGAGAAAAAGAAAGAACTTATCTCAAGTGCCAACGAAGAAGTTGATGAGGTGATGAACAACTATAACATGGGTTTTATCACCAACAACGAACGTTATAACCAGATCATTGATATCTGGACACATACCAACAGCAAGCTCACCCACCACTTAATGGACATCCTTGCCAATGATGACCAGGGCTTCAACCCTGTGTACATGATGCTGGATTCCGGAGCGAGGGGTTCGAAAGAGCAGATCCGTCAGCTTTCAGGCATGAGGGGATTGATGGCGAAACCTCAAAAGTCCGGTGCTACCGGTGGTGAGATCATCGAAAATCCCATTCTGTCTAACTTCAAAGAAGGCCTGTCGGTACTTGAGTACTTTATTTCTACTCACGGTGCTCGTAAAGGTCTTGCGGATACTGCACTTAAGACTGCTGATGCTGGTTATCTTACTCGTCGTCTCGTTGATGTCGCACAGGATGTGATCATCTCTGAAACCGACTGTGGAACGCTCAGAGGGCTTACTACTTCAGCATTGAAGAAGAACGAAGAGGTTGTGGAAACACTTTACGACCGTATCCTTGGTCGTGTTACTTTACATGATATCTTCCACCCGCTTACAAATGAGCTGATCATTCCGGCAGGTGAAGAGATCACAGAGACGGTAGCAAAAACCATTGAAGAATCACCAGTAGAAAATGTTGAAATCAGGTCGGTACTTACCTGTGAATCAAAATCAGGTGTTTGTGCCAAGTGTTATGGCAGAAACCTGGCTTCCGGCCAGCTTGTACAGGCTGGTGAGGCCGTGGGTGTAATTGCAGCACAATCGATCGGTGAGCCGGGTACACAGCTTACACTCCGGACATTCCACGTTGGGGGTACCGCTTCGAATGTTGCCATTGCCTCAAAGATTGAGGCCAAATTCGATGGTAAGATGCAGATTGATGAACTTCGTTCAGTAGACTACACAAATACTGAAGGTGAAAAACTACAGATCGTTATCGGAAGGTCGGCTGAAATGAGAATCATTGATGAGGAAACAGGCATTACTCTTGCTTCTGCCAACATTCCT
>JBDLIJ010000117.1:0-10095 GCA_039714935.1 Bacteroidota bacterium
AGCAAGCAGGCCCACGTGCGGTTGCTCCAAGTGAGACCACTATAGGAATAACCTGGTATGATCTGCAGAGCAACCGTTCTGTTAAAAACAGGATGTTCAGGTATGATGACGGCTCAATAGCTGCAACCTGGACCATGGGCATGGAGGCATCTTCTTATCCCGACAGGGGAACAGGATATAACTACTTTGATGGCACCACCTGGGGGTGGGGGCCAACTCCTGAAGAAAGGATTGAATCTATCCGTTGTGGCTGGCCATCATACAGCCCGCTTGGACCAGAAGGTGAGCTGGTGATCTCCCACGACTTCGGTGCTCACACACTTTATCTTAACCAACGTGAACTGAAAGGTGAAGGCGATTGGGAAGAATCGGCCTTTGGATATACAAATGGACCCCCTATGCTGTCATGGGCCAGGCATATTACTTCCGGACCCGACAACTACAAGATTCATTTGCTGGCAAATAGCTGGGAAGAATACATGGGCATGGAGGCTGCAACCGTTTATTCCCGCTCCACAGATGGTGGAGATACATGGGATTATGAAAATATTCTTATTGAGGGTATGGGCCCTGATGATTATAACTTTATATATGCAGATGCATATGTCTGGGCTGACCCGGTAGGTGATAATATAGCCTTTCTGTGTGCAGAAGCGTGGCATGACCTGTTTATGATGAAATCAACCGATAATGGAGAAACCTGGGAAAAGACCGTGATATGGGAACACCCTTATCCCTACTTTGACTGGGATGTCACCATCACTGACACTTTTTTCTGTGTCGACAATTCAGCTACCATAACACTTGGCACCGATGGTAAAGCACATGTGGCCTTCGGGATCAGCAGGGTAGCGCATTTTGAAACGGGTGGCGCTTATAACTACTGGCCCTATGTTGATGGTATCGGGTATTGGAATGAAGATATGGCGACCTTCTCCGGCGACCTGGATGCGCTGGCACCACCACAGTATGGTTATGCTAATTCTGAAATGATTCAAGATGTAAATTATGTTGCCTGGATGCAGGACGTGGATGGCGACGGAGAGGTCACACTTGCAGCTGATATACTGTCATATCGTTCGCTTGGGCCATGTACGATGCCTGCATTAACTGTTGATGAATATGGCAATGTGATCCTCTTGTTTGCCAGCACAACAGAAACATATGTCAACGACACATATAATTATAAGCATATATGGGCCAGGGCGTTTAATGCTACAGCAGGAATATGGGAAGACTTTTATGACCTTACCAATGACATCGTACATATTTTTGATGAATGTATCTACCCTCAGGTCGCGAGTAGCTCAGATGATAACATTTATTACATGTACAATGCAGACCAGACCCCCGGGCTTGCCCTGGATGAGGATCATGCCCACCAGGAGAACAGGCAAATATTTGCCAGCCTTGAGAAAATATTTTTTGGCTTGCCTGTTGGCGTAGCAGAAGAGAATGTTGAAACATTCATAACAGTTTCACAAAACTTTCCCAATCCCGTCAATAATAACACCTCAGTAAGGGTAAGTTTGGATGAATCTTCCAGCCTCAGCCTGGAGCTGACCAATATGGTCGGACAAAAAATGTTGACTCAGGATAAGGGATTTGTAAATGCAGGATCCCATGAGTTCAGGATCGATGCCTCAAAGCTGCAGGCAGGGATATATTTTTATACCGTTATCGCCGACGGTGTGAAGGTAACGAAACGGATGATTATAAGATAATCGGGTATCGGGGACCCGATACCCATAAACCTGTAATGTTTAATTAAAAACCCTAAATATGAAAAAAACTTTCCTTTTTGCCCTCGTACTATGCCTGGGCATTGCATTAAGTGCACAGAACATTCCAACTGTAAGCAAATCGCAGTTGAACACCATGGTAAAAGTTGATTACCATAGTCCTGACAAGGCAGCCAACCCCTTTATGAATTATGAGGTAAGCATGCTTAGCAATAAGGCTGCAACAGCTCAGACGGAAACGACACTTGGAGAAACATTTTATGACCTGCAGTCGAATGCCAGCATTAATAACCGTTTTCAGGTTTGGGATGATGGAACAATGGCAGCTGTATGGACAATGGGCTTTACTGCGACTGCCTTTCCCAATAGGGGGACTGCGTATACTTTCTTTGATGGAACAAACTGGGGGCCCTGGCCAACAGAAAGGATTCAGGATACACGCTGTGGATGGCCCAGCCTTGCGGCATGGGGGGCTGATGGAGAGATCTCGGTTGCCCACAACGGACAAACTGGCCTGGAGTGGTCACAAAGAGAGATGAAAGGAAGTGGCGACTGGACACAAACAAATTTTCTGGGGCCTGCAGGGATAGAAAATGATATTACCTGGCCCAGAATGATCACCTCCGGTGAAAATAATGAGATCATTCATCTTTTTGTGAGCTCGTATGTAGACTATATGGGACAGGCAAGAGCATTGTTGTATTCACGATCAGCTGATGGCGGTGTCACCTGGGATCCTCATAATATTATCCTGGAAGGAATGGGCGATGATTATTATACCGAGATCAATGCTGATGATTACATATTAGCTGCTCAAGGGAATACGGTAGCGCTCTTAGCAGGCAGCCAGTGGCATGATATGTTTATGATGAAAACAACTGATAATGGTGATACATGGGAGAAAACCATTATCTGGGAACACCCGTACCCATTCTTTGACTGGGATGTTACCATAACTGATACATTCTTCTGTGTGTGCAGCGCTGCGAACATTGCTCTTGGGCCTGATGATAAAGCACATGTTGCTTTTGCGATAAACAGGGTAGCCCACTTTGAAGTGGGAACTTCATACACACTCTGGCCCTATTACGATGGTATCGGATACTGGAATGAAGATATGGAGGGTTTTTCCACTGATGTAAATGCCCTTGCACCTCCTCAATTTGGATATACGAATTCGGAGATGGAAGAAGATGTAAATTATATCGGCTGGATGCAGGATGTGGATGGTGATGGAGAGATCACACTGAACACGGACCTCTACTATTATCAACAACATGGGCCGTCAACATTGCCAACGATCGGAGTGAATGAATTTGATGATGTATATGTGATCTATACCTCTACTACTGAAACCTATGAGTATGAGACATTCAACTATAAACATCTCTGGATGAGGCCTAATAAAAATGGCACCTGGGGCGAGTTCGTACATCTGACAGAAGATATTGTACATATATTTGATGAGTGCTATTATCCGGTAATTGGAAATGTGACCACTGCAGAACTCGATTATATTTTCAATGCTGATATTAGTCCTGGGCTGGCATGGAGTGATGACCATGCCTGGCAGCAG
This sequence comes from Bacteroidota bacterium, assembly GCA_039714935.1. Lineage (GTDB taxonomy): Bacteria > Bacteroidota > Bacteroidia > Bacteroidales > B18-G4 > B18-G4. The sequence continues at coordinate 3,319 of JBDLIJ010000117.1, forward strand.
AATCGTATGATACATGCCAGAGTTGATATTGCAACAGGGATTGGTGAGTTTGGTTCAGATGCCAATAGACTTAGTATTGATCTGAATCCAAACCCTGCAACCGACAGGGTGCTGTTTAGCATCAAACTGGAAAATATTTCAGATGTTCAGGTGAGCATAGCCAATATCACAGGCCAGCTTGTAAAACAGGTGAACAGAAACAACATGCAGACAGGTGAAGCCAGAATTGGCATTGATGTCAGTGACCTTTCGGCAGGAACCTACGTTTGTACTGTGCAAGCAAATAATGTGATAGGAACACAAAAGCTCATTATTAGATAAAGAACCTTATAAAAAAGAAAAGAGCCGTCTGGTCACGACAGCTCCTCTCAAAATAAACAAAACCAAATCTTTATAAGGCAATTTACTAATACCAAGAAAAATGCCAAAACTTAAGATGCACAAAAACAGCGCATTATAAAATTAATCAGGTTTTGCTTTGTCCCATTTCTGGAAATATTTTCCCAAATTGAATCTTTTGCAGGGAATATATTTAAATTTTGCTTGCTTTTCAACTGAACAATGCCGTCATTTATATTGTTAAATTTTCATTGACAAAATAGTGATGAAATCTAAAGTAGTAATGCTTACCGGTGCCACGGACGGGATTGGCAGGAAAACAGCCCTTGAGCTGGCCAGAATGGGTGCCACGGTGATTGTCCATGGCAGGAACAGGGAAAGAGGAGAGGAGCTGCTTGAAGAGATTAAAGCAGAGACCGGAAACGAGGCAGTCAGCTATGAGCATGCCGACCTTGCTTCCCTGCATCAGGTTGAGAAGCTTGTTGCCTCAATTAATAAAAAGCATGAAGTGCTGGATGTGCTGATCAACAATGCAGGCGTTTTTATGCGTGGACAAACTTATAACAGGGCTGGTATTGAAACCACTTTTGCCGTGAACCACCTGTCTCATTTTGCACTTACGCTTCAACTGCTCCCTCTTTTGCTTAAGGCTGAGCAGGGGAGGGTGATCACCGTCAGCTCCATTGCACATACCAATAGCCCCCGTATTGATTTTTCTGATCTCCAGGAGATCAATTCCTATATTGATTATAGTGCATATGCCTTATCTAAACTTGCTAATGTGCTTTTTTCCAATGAATTAGCCCACAGGATGAAAAATACATCACTCACCAGCAACAGCCTGCATCCGGGTGTTATCTCCACGAAATTACTATATGCCGGATTTGGAATTTCCGGCGGCCCGGTGGAGGAAGGTTGCAAAACGTCATTATACCTGGCTTCAGAACCATCCATCTCCAAAATAAGTGGCAGGTATTTTTCCAATAGCAAAGAATCAGAGCCATCTCCCTTTTCTTATGATCCCGGAACCCGCAAAAAATTATGGGAATTAAGTGAAGAGCTGTGTGGATTAAGATTCAGTGAAATTGTGTAATTTTACTTGCTGTTAGAAAATGGAGATATTCCCATCAGTATTCAATCATGAACTTTAAATAAATCTTATCTTATGAAGATGAACATCGGTTTAATCATTTCCCTGATATCTTTACTATTCATTACTTCCGCTGCAAACGCACAGGAAAACAGTGATATCACTGTGCAGGAACTGGAGCAGCATGTTGGTTATCTTGCTTCTGACGGCTTCGGGGGGCGGCTTCCGGGAACCGGAGGGGATAAACTCTCGCGGGCCTATATCGCAGGTGAGTTTCAGAGGGCCGGACTCGAGCTCCTGGCAGATAATGGATTCCAGTATTTTGATGTGGTAACCAGCGTAGAGGCCGGAGAGAATAATGCACTGGTATTCCCGGGCCTTTATTCTGTAGCAGGCGAAGATTTTATCCCCTTATCATTTTCAAAGAATGGAAGCCTTGCTGCGGAGGTCGTATTTGCAGGTTATGGTTTCCAGGTGGAAAATGACAGCCTGAAGTGGGATGACTATTCCGGTATAAATATAAAAGATAAATGGGTGGTCATACTTCGGGGGGAGCCCGGTGAGGAGAATAGCAACAGCCCCTTTGTTGCGAATATCGGTTTACGGGAAAAAGTGCTTGCAGCAAAAGATAATGGAGCCGGTGGTGTATTGTTTGTGTCGGGTCCCGCTTTTGATGAAGACGATGAATTGATGAGGATGTTTTATGATAAGACAACGGCTGATGCCGGCATTCCGGTTTTTCATATTAAAAGGTATATCGCCGACTCACTGCTGGGTAAAAGCATTGCCTCGCTGGAAAAAAAGATCACTGACGACATGAGCCCGGCTTCTTTTGTAAGCAAGGCTGTGCTGGAAGGGACCTCCGAGGTCGTCCATCAAAAAGTGCAAACTGCCAATGTTGTCGCACGCATTTATGGGAACGACCCTGCCTTTGAAGACGAAATTGTTGTGATTGGCGGGCATTTCGATCATCTGGGGATGGGAGGCCCGGGTTCCGGTTCCAGAGAGCCCGATACGGAAGCAGTCCATAATGGCGCCGACGACAACGCCTCAGGTGTGGCAGGCATTATTGAGATGGCTGAAAAGATTGCGGCAAATAAGCATGAACTGAAAAGAACCCTTGTGGTGGTGGCCTTTGGCGCCGAAGAGATGGGTCTGATAGGATCCAAATATTTCGTGGAAAACCCTGTTATCGACATGGAAAAGGTGGTAGCCATGTTCAACTTTGACATGATCGGACGCCTCAGCGAGGAGAGATCAATTGCGGTCGGCGGAACCGGTACATCACTTGAAACCGAAGACCTTCTGAATACCTACCTTGACAAGTTTGATATGAAAGGCTCCTTTTCTAAAGAAGGCTTTGGCCCTTCGGATCATGCTTCTTTCTACGCTGAAGACATTCCGGTATTCTTCATCTCCACCGGTGCCCATCAGGATTATCATACCCCGCAGGATGATATTGAATTCATCAATTTTGAGGGACAGAAATTAGTGGCTGATTTTTCTGCTGCTCTGGTCATGGATGTGGCTAACAGAGACAAGGCCCTTACCTACCAGGAGGCAGGAGCGAAGACACGCTCCGGCGGAAGAATGAGGTTCAAGGTAACCCTCGGAATCGTTCCGGATTTTACCAGTGATGCAAACAACGGACTTGGGGTAGGTGGCGTTAAAAAGGATGGCCCGGCCGAAAAGGGTGGCATGCAGAAAGGCGATATTATTGTTGCACTGGATGGCATGGAAGTGGCCAATATTTATGATTATATGGCCAGGCTCAAGAAGCTGGAGAAAGGACAGATAATCACCGTTGATGTAATGAGGGCAGGTGAAAAGGTCGTATTGCTTGTGCAACTCTAGACCATAGCGAAAAGGTTTTTATATCTTTGCGCATTATACACGGCCTATGTTTGATTTCTTAAGCACATCTTTTATTCTGAAATTTCTCAAATTTTCGGCTGTAGGACTGTCAGGCCTGTTTGTTGATTATGCCTTCACGTATCTTTTTAAGGAGATCTTCAAAGTACAGAAGTATGTCTCCAACTCCATTGGCTTTACCATTGCTGCCAGCACCAATTACATCCTGAACAGGATCTGGACCTTCGAAAGTGAGAACCCTGATATTGCCGGCGAATACACAGCCTTTCTGGTGATTTCAATTATTGGCCTGGGATTAAATAACCTCATCCTCTGGCTGATCGTTTCCAGGTTTAAAATCAACTTCTACCTGGCGAAATTCTTCGCGATATGTGTGGTCACACTGTGGAATTTCCTGGCCAATCTTTTAATTACCTTTAATCAGGGATTTTAAATGATATCTGATATCAGGTATCAGATATCAAAAAAAGGCTGTCCTTTTGAGACAGCCTTTTATAATAAATCGTATCTTATATTCTATTCTTCAGCGTAAACTTCGAATTTCAATTCAACCAGAACTTCTTTGTGAAGTCTGATTTTGGCAGTATATTCACCCAGTTCCTTGATGGCATCACCATCTACCTCGATGTCTTTCCTGTCAATATCGAAAGTGTGCTTTTCTTTTATCGCATTGGCGATTTGTATATCGTTTACAGATCCGAAAATTTTGCCTGAAGTACCGGCCTTGGCAGCAATCCTGATCTTGAGTGCTTCAAGTCCTTTTGCCAGTTCCTGTGCTTCATTCAGGATTTTTTCTTCCTTATGAGCCTTTTGTCTTTTAAGCTCGGCAAGTACTTTTTTATTTGTTTCGGTTGCAATCGTTGCCAGTCCCTTTGGGATAAGGTAATTTCTTGCGTATCCGTCTTTAACGCTTATCAGGTCGTTTTTATATCCCAGCTTGGGGACGTCTTTTTTAAGAATAACTTCCATTTTTCTATCCTCCTTATTTTAACAGGTCAGCAACATAAGGCATGAGGGCAAGGTGGCGGGCGCGTTTCACGGCCTGCGACACTTTCTTCTGGTACTTGGTTGAAGTACCTGTGATCCTTCTGGGAAGGATCTTGCCTTGTTCATTAACAAATTTTAAAAGGAAGTCAGCATCCTTATAGTCAATGTATTTGATGCCGCTTTTTTTAAACCGGCAATACTTTTTCTTCTTTGTGTCGACTGCAATAGGAGTCAGATATTTGATATCGCTATTACTCTGTGCCATTGTTTTTGAATTTTAAGATTAATAAATGATCAGGATTCTGATTCAACGGCTTTCTCTTCGGCAGCCTTTTTTCTTTTCTTTTCGTTGTATGCAATGGCGTGTTTGTCGAGTTTCACGGTGAGGAAACGGAGCATACGCTCATCCCTTTTAAACAACAATTCGTATTCTTCAAGTTCTGTTCCTTCAATTTTGAATTCGAAGAGATGATAGAACCCGGTTGATTTTTTCTGGATGGGATAAGCGAGTTTCCTCAAACCCCAGCTCTCGTCAAGAACGATCTCAGCCTTTTTCGACTTCAGATACTTCCTGAACTTATCAACCGCTTCCTTCATCTGATCATCAGACAAAACGGGAGTCATAATGAAAACGGTTTCGTACTGGTTCATGTTTTTGTAAATTAATTATTTATGATTTAAAAATCCGTTTAGCGAAAAACGGAGTGCAAAATTACTATAATTTCAGTAAATAACAAATGTTTGGGAGATTATTAATTTAGGGTTAAGGGTTGAGTAATACTCGATACTCGATACTTGATACTCGATATTCGAAATAGGTTAAGTTAGTTTGCTTTCACCACGAAGGAAGTAAGGGTATCGCAGATAAACCATGCTGCTTTGCCGTCGCCGTATAGTGGAGGGAAGGAGGAAGGTGGGTTTTTTCTGAAATGTTTATAGGCAGCCAGGATTCTTTCTTCGTCTGCATCGGCGATGATGGCACTGCCATTGTCAACGATCTCCACCCATTCGGTTTCGGAGCGAAGGATGATGCATGGCTTATGGTGGAAATATGATTCTTTCTGTACTCCTCCGGAGTCAGTAATTATCATGGATGAATGCTTTTCAAGCAGGATCATTTCCAGGAAAGAGACGGGAGCTATGATCCTGATGCCTGCTGAAGTGTGCACCTCTTCATATAATGATGCACCAAGCTGCCCTTTAAGTAATTTCTGTGTTCTTGGATGAAGGGGCAGGATGATTGTTTGTTGATGCTCCTTTGATATTTGCAGTAAGGCATTGAAAATAGCGCGCAGGCGTTCGGCTTTGTCAGTGTTGTTGTCGCGGTGGATGGTGGCCAGGATAAAATTACCGGCCTCCAGTTTTGATCTTTGTAAAATATCTGAGCTTTCCTCAGCGATCTTTGCAAAATGCAGGGCATTATCATACATCACATCACCACAATGGAATACGCCCGGATGGTTGGCATCATATGGAGGTGCTGATTCGATAGGGAACCCTTCTCTTTTCAGGTTTGCTGTCCCGGCTTTTGTGGGACTAAAGAGCAGTGTTGAACAATGGTCGCAGGTAATACGATTGATCTCTTCGGGCATGGATTTGTTGAATGATCTCAGTCCTGCTTCTATGTGTGCTACCGGGACTCCCATCTTGGATGCTGCGACAGCACCTGCCAGTGTGGAATTGGTATCGCCATACAGCACAAGGTAGTCGGGTTGTTCTTTTTCAATAACCTCCTCAATCCCCCGGATCATGCTTGCTGTTTGCCGGCCATGCGTTCCCGACCCTACATTCAGGTTATAGTTGGCGGCGGGTATGCCCATCTCATCAAAAAACACCTGAGACATATTCTCATCATAATGCTGCCCGGTGTGCAGGATCACCTCCTGTATCCTGTCAGAAAAATCATTTCGGATAGCCCTGGACAAAGCAGCAGCTTTGATGATCTGTGGCCTGGCGCCAATGATGGTGAGGATTTTTAGCATTATTTGCATGGTTTGGTCTTCAAAGATAAATTATTTTATTAGTTATTCTTATTTTGTAGGAGAGTGCGAATTGGAGATGGGGAGATGGGGAGAGAGGGAGATGGGGAGAGGTTGATGCTTGTCGATTTTTTCATGCTTTCTTATATTTTCCATTTACCTGCCTGGTTAATCATAACCACAATCTTGGCAATAATAGTATTATATGAGAATTTAATCCAAACCTGAGTTTCCGATGCTTCTGCTTCAGCATCATTTAGCCTGAGTGCAAAAGATTTCACATAAGGTCGCCTTCTAAATGCTTCTGAAATATTTGCACATACTGATCTTGATGATCTTCTTATTTGATCAGTAATTGCATATTTTTCTTCTTTCGGAAATAGTTTTGATATTTCGAAAATATTCATAGCATTCTTATAAGCAATCTGAAAAACTACAAGGTCTTGATACGTTTTGATTATCATGATATTAAGTTAAGTAATAATTTACCCCATCCCCCCCTCTCCCCAT
>JBDLIJ010000118.1:0-10016 GCA_039714935.1 Bacteroidota bacterium
ATACCGTATGAAATATGGACAATATGCTCAGCCCATTTCCTCCCCAGCTTTTTCAGGATTATCCTCAACACCTCAAAATGATAGTTTTGCTCATTCCCTACCACATACAATAATTTACCCGGCTGGAAGTCGTCGTATCTTAGTTGTGCAGTGCCCAGGTCCTGTGTCATATAAACGGATGTTCCATCAGCACGGAGTAAGAGTTTTTCATCCAGGCCTTCATCAGAAAGATCAGCCCATACCGAGCCATCCTCTTTTTTGAATAAAACTCCAAGTGCCAGGCCTTGCTCAACGATGTCTTTTCCAAGCAGGAAAGTATCGGACTCATAATAGATTTTATCAAAGTCTATTCCGAGTCGTTCGTATGTCTTGTCAAAACCTTCATATACCCACTCATTCATCCTTGACCAGAGTGCACGTACTTCAGGGTCATTTTCCTCCCAACTCTTAAGCATCTCCCTGGCTTCCTGTATTAGTGAAGCATCCTGTTCTGCCCGGTCTTTGTCCAAACCGGCAAATACCAGTTTTCCGATCTCATCTTTCAGCTCCTTATCAAAGCGCACATAACAATCACCAACAAGCTTATCGCCTTTAATATTTTCGGATTCCGGAGTTTTCCCTTTGAACCATTTCTCCCATGCCAGCATTGATTTACAGATATGAATCCCACGGTCATTTACCAGGTTAACTTTTTCCACCTCCTGTCCGGCGGCTTTCAATATCTCTGCTACCGACCAGCCCAAAAGGTTATTTCTGATATGACCAAGATGCAGGGGTTTATTCGTATTGGGAGAAGAAAATTCTATAACTATTGGTTTATCACCCGACTTTTCCATTTCCCCAAAGTTCTTTCTCATAATGTTGTCATACAGGGAATTAGTCCAGTATGTGTCATGTACAACAATATTGAGAAATCCCTTGATCACGTTACAAGATTTTATTTCCGGAGTATGTTTCCGGAGATAATCTCCGATCTTTTGTGCACATACTTCAGGTTTCTCCCGTGTAAGCTTCAGGAAAGGGAATACATTAATTGTATAATCGCCTTCAAAGTCCTTTCTTGTTTGCTGTATGATGATTTTATCCTCAGCCACATCAGCAGAATATAATGAACTGAAGGCTTTAACTGCACATGATTGTATCAGGTTTTCGATCATTATGTATGGAGTGTTTCAGTCTGCAAAAGTAAGCAGAAAAGTGGAGATGAATATCCCCTATGGGATGACATCTTTATAAAGATGTCATCCTTTTTTGGGTACAAAATTGAATTTTGGGTATTAATAAGTAAGAAGAAAGATAAAAAAATGCCAACTCGACGAACTACAGATCCATTACTACCAGGGAAAGTATACCACATCTACAACCGCGGTAATGAGAAAACCCGAATATTTTATACGGAAGCTAACTATCGTCACTTTGTCAAGCTTTATAAAGAATATCTCGAAGAATTTGTTAACACTTATGCTTACTGTTTCATACCAAACCACTTTCACCTATTAATTTCAATAAAAGAAACAAACGACTCATCGCCTTATATAAATGTCAGTCAACAATTTAGAAAGCTATTCATATCATATGCAATGGCCATAAACAAGCAACAAAAAAGAAGAGGTAGTTTATTTCAAAGGCCATTCCGCAGACAAATAATCACAACGAACTGGCAACTCAAGAGGGTGGTATATTACATTCATTATAATCCAGTAAAGCATCACCTTACTAATAACTTAAAATCTTTTAAATACAGCTCGTATCAAGACATTACCAATCACAAGAAGGGACTCATTGATTCTGATACAGTTATATCCTGGTTTAATGATATGGAAGAATTTATTGAATATCATGATTTCCTCAGTAATCCAAAGGGATGACATCTTTATAAAGATGTCATCCCGTGGAATAAAAAATATTTATCCCATTCCTCACTATATCTCAACTTAAACTCATATTTTTGCAGAAATTTAAACTAAACTGGTTGTTAAACCAAAATTAAATGAGGAATTCGATATGAAACGTAATGTAATCATTATCGGTGCTGCGGGAAGAGATTTTCACAATTTCAACACCTATTTTCGTGGCGATGAAGACTTCAACGTTGTTGCCTTCACTGCTGCGCAGATTCCCGATATCGATGGTAGAAAATATCCGGCCGAACTTGCCGGCAACCTCTACCCTGATGGTATCCCGATTTTTGCAGAAGAAGACCTCCCAAAACTCATTAAAGAACTAAAAGCTGACGATTGTGTGTTCTCATACAGCGACGTTACTTACCAAAAAGTAATGAGCATGAGTGCTATCGTAAATGCTGCCGGATCAAACTTTATGCTGCTTGGCCCAAAAGACACAATGGTAAAATCCACCAAACCACTTATCGCAGTGGGTGCTATCAGGACAGGCTGTGGCAAAAGCCAGACGTCCAGAAGGGTAATTGAATTGCTCATGGAAAAAGGGCTTAAAGTTGTTGCTATTCGCCACCCAATGCCATATGGAGATCTGGTTGAGCAAAAAGTACAACGATTCGCAAGCATTGATGACCTTGCAAAGCATAAATGTACTGTTGAGGAAATGGAAGAGTATGAACCTCACGTAGTCCGCGGCAATGTGATCTATGCCGGTGTTGATTATGAAGCCATCTTGCGTGCCGCAGAGCAGGACCCTGATGGATGTGATGTTGTTATCTGGGACGGTGGCAACAATGATTTTCCATTTTATGCTCCCGACCTGAACATCACTGTGGTAGACCCACATCGTGCAGGACATGAACTTACCTACTATCCTGGTGAAGTGACCCTTAGACTGGCTGATGCAGTTGTAATTAATAAGATGGACAGTGCTTCTCCTGAAGGCATCCAGGAGGTGAGGAATAACATTAATAAAGTTAACCCGGATGCAATTGTTATCGATGGTGCATCACCCATTAAAGTTGATGACCCATCTTTGATCAAAGGGAAGAAAGTACTCGTGGTAGAAGACGGACCTACTCTTACTCATGGTGAGATGAAACTTGGAGCCGGCGTTGTTGCTGCCCAAAAATTTGGTGCAGGCGAACTCGTTGACCCACGTCCCTACACAGTTGGAAAACTCAGCGAAACATTTAAGATATATCCAAATATCGGAACATTACTCCCTGCAATGGGATATGGTGAAGAACAATTGAAAGATCTCGAAACCACCATTAACAATGTAGAATGTGACGCAGTGGTCATTGGTACCCCAATCGATCTGAACCGCATTATCAAGATCAATAAACCAAACACAAGAGTTTATTATGATCTGCAGGAGATTGGCTATCCTGACATGGAAAGTTTGATAGATGACTTTGTTGAAAAACATAACCTGAAATAATATTAAGCGGCTCAATTGAGCCGCTTTTTTTATATTTTTACTTCAACTCCTAAATCAAAACTATGAAACAAAACCTTGATGCCAAGCTTATCCTGGAAGATGGCACCCAATTCGATGGATTTGCGTTTGGCTATAAAGGATCTGTTGCCGGTGAGGTAGTTTTCAATACGGCCATGACAGGCTATCCTGAAAGCTTTACCGATCCGTCGTACAAAGGCCAGATCTTAACACTCACCTATCCGCTTGTCGGGAATTATGGTGTTCCCGGATCTGTAAAGGAAAATATGATGCTGAAGCATTTCGAATCTGACAAGGTCCATATTTCCGCCCTGATAATATCTGATTATTCTTTTAAATATAACCATTGGAATGCAGCACTTAGCCTGGATGAATGGCTTAGAGAAAATAAAGTTCCCGGAATCTACGGCATCGACACACGGGCACTTACAAAATTAATACGGGAAAAAGGATCCCTGCTGGGGAAGGTGCTTATAGAAAATCAGGATTGTGAGTTTTTTGATCCCAATAAAAGAAACCTCGTTGAAGATGTCAGTATTGAGAAAAAGATTTCGTACGGCAGTGGCAAACATAAAATATTAATGATCGACTGTGGGGTGAAAAATAATATTATCAGGTATTTCCTTGAAAAAGATTCTACCGTTATTCGTGTGCCATGGGATTATGATTTCCACAAGGAGGAATATGATGGTTTATTTATCTCAAATGGCCCTGGTAATCCCGAGATGTGCACATCAACTATTGATAACCTTACACGTGCTATGCGCAAAGAAAAACCCATCTTTGGGATTTGCCTCGGGCACCAACTACTTGCCCTGGCTTCCGGTGGGCAAACATATAAATTGAAGTACGGACATCGCGGCCATAATCAACCTGTTCTCCTGGCCGGAACACAAAAAGCATATATCACCTCTCAAAATCATGGATTTGCAGTTGATGACAACTCCCTGAGCAGAGAGTGGAAACCATGGTTTATAAATATCAATGATCAAACCAATGAAGGGATCCGTCATGCTGACAAACCATTTTTTTCAGTACAATTTCATCCTGAGGCCTCAAGCGGACCTACAGATACAGATTATTTATTTGATGAATTTATAAAACTCCTTTAAGGCGTAGTATTTATGAAAATCCCTGTTAAAAAAGTTCTCGTTCTGGGATCAGGTGCCCTGAAGATCGGCGAAGCCGGCGAATTTGACTATTCAGGCTCACAGGCCCTCAAGGCCCTTAAGGAAGAAAATGTCGAAACCGTCCTTATTAATCCTAACATAGCAACAGTCCAGACTTCAGACAAGATCGCAGATAAGATATATTTTCTTCCCGTCACTCCATATTTCGTTGAAAAGGTAATCAGAAAGGAACAGCCACAAGGCGTGTTGTTATCATTCGGCGGTCAGACAGCATTGAATTGTGGAATAGAATTATTCGAAAATAAAATATTTGAGAAATATAATGTCAGCGTTCTCGGCACACCTATACAGTCTATCATTGATACTGAAGACAGAAAGAACTTCGTTCATAAGCTGAATGAAATAAATGTAAAAACACCCCGGAGCATAGCCGCACATACAACTCAGGAGGCCCTTGATGCCGTTCAGAAGCTGGGATATCCTGTTATCATCCGTGCAGCTTACACCCTGGGCGGACAGGGAAGTGGCTTTTGCAACAATGACCAGGAGTTAATATCCCTGGCAGCTAAGGCATTCTCCTATTCAGGACAAATCCTGGTAGAAGAATCCTTAAAAGGCTGGAAAGAGGTGGAATATGAAGTGGTAAGAGATGAATACGATAATTGCATCACAGTATGCAACATGGAAAATTTCGATCCGCTGGGTATACATACAGGTGAGAGCATTGTAGTGGCTCCATCCCAGACCCTGACAAACTCAGAATATCATAAATTACGACAGCTTTCAATTAAGATAATCCGACACATCGGCATTATCGGAGAGTGCAATGTTCAATATGCATTAGATCCTGAATCAGAAGATTACCGGGTTATTGAAGTGAATGCAAGACTCTCAAGGTCAAGCGCCCTGGCTTCAAAAGCAACGGGATATCCTCTTGCTTTCGTTGCAGCAAAACTTGCCCTGGGCTTTGCCCTTCCTGACATAAAAAATGCTGTAACCAAAACCACAAGTGCATTTTTTGAGCCGTCTCTTGATTACATCGTTTGCAAAATACCAAGGTGGGACCTGAATAAATTCCTTGGCGTTTCCAAAGAAATCGGCAGCAGCATGAAAAGTGTTGGCGAGGTCATGGCCATCGGCAGGAACTTTGAAGAAGCCATTCAAAAAGGGCTCCGGATGATCGGACAGGGGATGCATGGCTTTGTCGGAAACAGGGAGGTAGATGTAGAAGACATCGAAAAGGGATTATCACAGCCAACCGATTCACGCATCTTTGTGATCAGCCAGGCCCTGGAAAATGGCTGGAGTGTTGAAGATATATTTCAGAAAACCAAAATAGATCGCTGGTTCCTGGAGAAATTAAGTAATATTTACGCACTCAACAAGGAGTTGGAAAAAATCAATGAATTAAAAAACTTAACAGTTCACATCCTTCGCAGAGCGAAGCAAGCAGGATTTTCCGACTTTCAGATTGCACGCTCAATCTATAAGAATGATTTCACCGGCAGTGATGAAGAGATCCTGGGGGTCAGAAACTTCAGGAAGCAAAATAAAGTTATTCCTGTTGTGAAGCAAATAGACACACTGGCAGCGGAATACCCGGCCATGACGAATTACTTATATATTACATATAATGGCAATACGAACGATATTGATTTTGAGGAGGATCAAAAATCCATTATCGTTCTGGGGTCAGGTGCTTACCGCATTGGAAGCAGTGTAGAGTTTGACTGGTGCAGTGTAAATGCCCTGGAAACTGTAAAAAGTGAAGGATATCGTTCCGTTATGATCAACTATAACCCGGAGACCGTAAGTACGGATTACGATATCTGCGACCGTTTATACTTCGATGAATTGTCGTTCGAGCGAACACTGGATATTATTGAACTTGAAAACCCGGGAGGTATCATTGTTTCTGTTGGCGGTCAGATCCCAAATAATCTCTCAATACGTTTGCATAAGCAAGACATAAAGATCCTGGGAACTTCCCCTCTTTCTATTGACAGAGCTGAGAATAGATATAAATTCTCAAAAATGTTAGATGATCTGGAGGTTGATCAACCAGAATGGAAAGAACTAAGTAATGTGGATGATATCTTTTCATTTACAGAAAAAGTCGGATTTCCTGTTATCGTCAGGCCTTCTTATGTACTCTCCGGTGCGGCAATGAATATTGTATCGAATAAGGAAGAATTGGAACATTTTCTCGGATTAGCAGCCAAAGTATCTAAAAAATACCCTGTTGTTGTATCCCGCTTCATGGAGAACACCAAAGAGATAGAAATGGATGCAGTTGCGGAAAACGGCAAAGTCATAGCCTATGCAATATCCGAACATATTGAATTTGCCGGAGTCCACTCCGGCGATGCTACCATGATGTTTCCTCCGCAGAAAGTATATGTCGAAACCATTAGACGAATTAAGAAGATCACCAACAGGATCGCAGCAGAGCTGGATATTTGCGGGCCTTTCAACATACAATACCTGGCACGTGATAATGACATCAAGGTAATTGAATGTAACCTTCGCGCTTCCAGGAGCTTCCCTTTCGTTTCAAAAGTACTCAAGACAAACTTTATTGATCTGGCAACGAAGATAATGCTTGACATCCCGGTTCAAAAACCTGACAAATCACTTTTCGATCTTGAGTATATAGGAGTGAAAGCACCACAGTTTTCTTTCTCACGTCTTGCAAAAGCTGACCCCGTACTGGGTGTCGACATGTCGTCAACCGGTGAGGTTGGATGTATTGGAGAAGACTACTACGAAGCAATATTAAAATCAATGCTTTCGGTGGGATACAATATCCCGAAAAAGAATATATTACTCAGTACAGGCCCGGTCAGGTCAAAAATAGAACTCTTGAACAGCGTACAGCTGTTAAAAGATAAAGGATATAGCATCTTTGCTACCCGTGGGACAGCAAAATTCCTGGAAAGTCATAACATTAATGCAACAACACTTCACTGGCCTGATTCTAAGAAATCGCCAAACACACTGGATTATATAAAAGAGCATAAAATTGACCTGGTGATCAATATACCGAAAGATCTCACAAAAGACGAACTGTACAACGATTATCATATTCGGCGTGCGGCAGTGGATCATAATATTCCTCTGATCACAAATGCAAGACTTGCCAGTGCTTTTATTATGGCTTTCTGCAGATACAACATGGAGGATATTACGATAAAAAGCTGGGATGAATATGCTATCAATTAATGGGACAGATATGAAGATATTCTACATTGTTAATAATTTATGTGTGCTGTTAAAAACAAATATTTCAGGGTGGTTGATTAATATTTAATTTTGGATAAACATAATATTATGAATATGAAAAACAGAAGTCTGGTATCCATTAGCGACTATACCATTGAAGAACAGATAAAAATACTGGAACTTGCGGCTGAATTCGAAAAGAACCCCAGACAAAAGATCCTGGAAAAACATGTTGTTGCATCCCTGTTCTTTGAACCATCGACCAGGACCAGGCTAAGTTTTGAAAGTGCGGCATCACAGCTCAGCGCAAAGATTGTTGGATTTAGTGAAGCCGGATCTTCAAGTGTGTCGAAAGGCGAATCGCTGAAAGATACAATACTTACCGTCAGCAACTATTCTGATATTATCGTGATGAGGCACCCCAGGGAAGGGAGCGCACAATATGCTGAGGAAGTAGCACCGGTACCCATTATCAATGCAGGAGACGGAGCACACCAGCACCCCACTCAAACCCTGCTTGACATGTACTCCATCATGAAAACCCAGGGCCGGCTTGACAATTTAAATATCGCTTTCGTCGGCGACCTTAAATATGGCCGTACTGTACATTCTCTGGTCATGGCACTCTGCCAGTTCGACACAACATTTCATCTGGTTTCCCCTGAGTTCCTGAAGTTACCAAGCTACGTAAAACAGCATATTAAGGATAAGAATCTTACCTATCACCAGTATACAGAAATGAATACGGTGATCCCACAGGTAGACATCCTGTATATGACAAGAATTCAAAAAGAGAGATTTTCGGATGCTATTGAATACGAACGCCTGAAAGATGCATATATACTGAGACTGGCCATGCTGGAAAATGCTAAAGAAAATATGAAGGTACTGCATCCGCTACCCAGGGTAAATGAAATCGATCAGGATGTCGATAGCAGCCCTCAGGCATATTATTTCCAGCAGGCGCAGAATGGTGTCTTTGTACGAATGGCCCTGCTGGCTTCTATCCTTGGAGTTGTATAACGAAAAAACCAAAATCATGGAAGAAAGAAAAGAACTTAAAGTCAACGCCATTGAGAATGGCACTGTCATCGATCATATTCCAGCCAGAAGTGTTTTCCAGGTTATCCATATGCTGAACCTTAATGAATGTGAAAACCAGATCCTCTTTGGGACCAACCTGGAAAGCAAGAAATATGGAAAGAAAGGTATTATAAAGGTAAGTGGCCGGTATTTTGACCCTGATTCCGTAAATAAAATAGCCCTTGTTGCTCCATCTGCAACATTGATAGAAATTAGAAATTTCAAGATCACCGAGAAAAAAGAAGTCTCTATCCCCAACAATGTAACCAAATTTGTGAAGTGTGTAAACCCTAATTGCATCACCAATCACGAAGATGTCACAACAAAGTTTATCGTCATTGATAAAGAGGATGTTAAGCTTCAGTGTCAGTATTGTGAGAAAATAACTGCCAGGGACAACTTTACTTTTATATAAGTATTGCAGGATGAAAGGATGGCTGCTATCCATATCACTATTGCTAATAAGCTTGCTTGCTTTCTCACAGGAACAGTCTTTCTATAAAGATAAAAAGATGGATACCCGCTTACTGCTGGGCACATCCTTTTCCTCGGACCTTAACAGTGGTCATGCCTTCTCTACTATGATGGCACCGGAGATCAGTTAT
The DNA here is from genome assembly GCA_039714935.1 of Bacteroidota bacterium. Classification (GTDB taxonomy): domain Bacteria; phylum Bacteroidota; class Bacteroidia; order Bacteroidales; family B18-G4; genus B18-G4. The sequence continues at coordinate 9,401 of JBDLIJ010000118.1, forward strand.
AAGTTAAATGAGCGCCTTTCGGTCAGGGGAGGCTTGAGCATTGCCAATACTGAGTATGGGAATACGTTGGTATACTCACCATACGGTTACAAGCGCTTCAGCGGGAATATCACCCAAGGCATGCTGTATGTGAGCGGTGATTATATGATCAGCCCTAAGGTATTCCTTTCCGGAACGGCATACAAGGAGTTTTCGACAGATCATGACGGTCCTGAAAACGCCTTCAGACCAGGTTATGACGGCCAAGGCCTGATGATGAACCTGCGTCTGATCCCGTCAGAAAACATGATCATAGATATTGGGGCTGAGATCTATGAGGGTAATAATCCATACAGGAGCGGCTTCTATAAGCCTTACAAGCCCTTTGGCAGACGTTGGTAGCGAATTCGGAATTCGGATATCGGGTATCGGATATCAGGTTTCGGATATTTGACACAATAGCTTCATCTGAATTTTTCTCTATATATATTATTGTATAATTAATACAATCTACAATAAGTATTAAAAGAAGCTGACATGAATCCCTTCTTCCATTGGATATGATAGTGCCATATCGTTACCAAATTGCAACAAAAAATCAAATTAAGGAGTATAAGAATCTTCATGAATATTTAAA
>JBDLIJ010000119.1:0-10001 GCA_039714935.1 Bacteroidota bacterium
AGTGGAATAAGCATACTTATTTATACGCAGGATGAGCACCTCCGTGATATTGTTCAGCGGAATACAAGCCAGGGGCTTGATGATGCCAGCAAATATTTTTTTGAGCCTCTCGGAAATGGAATGGTGACCATCCCCCTGGCGATCGGTTTTTATGCTTATGGCACCATCGCCAAAGATCAACGGGCTGTCCGTGCCGGGCTGGGTGGGATCAAAGCCATGGCCATTACTGCCGTATTTACATATGCCATCAAGTATAGCACACAACGCCACCGGCCCTATGAAAATTCACCACCCGACCCCCGTATGTGGGAAGGGCCTTTTGGCAGTTATGCCAGTACCTCGTTCCCCAGTGGCCACTCTACGATAGCCTGGGCAGCTGCGACTGTTTTTGCAAGTGAGTATAAAGATAAGATATGGGTGCCTGTAATATCATATACGCTGGCTACACTGGCTTCCGCCTCACGCGTATATGATGATAAACACTGGAGCTCGGATGTTGTATTTGGTGCTGCCCTGGGTTTTTTTATTGGTAAATTCGTGTATAAGAGCACAATGCAGTGTCCTGGTCTGATGATCATCCCCGGTGTTTCAGCAAGCGGCCATCCGGGATTTACTTTAAGTTATCGGCTTCAATAAGCCTAAATATTATTTATTTTTGCAGACTCAAAACAATGGAAGTATAAATCCGTTTACAACTTTGATATGGAAATGAACAGGTATAAAAAGAATGGATGGTTGGCGGAGCTGCTACTGTTGGTGACAATAACTGTCATCATTATGGGGGCGGGTATATTGATCCATTCCGAAAAGGAGATCATGAGTGAAAATATACCTGCAGAGAATAATCCCCCCCTGATATCATATGGGATCAATGTTGATTCTCTGGAGGTGATCAGGGAGAAGGTTAAAAGAAATGAGTTTCTTGCAGATATCCTGCTGGCCTATAATGTGGACTACAATCTTATTGACAGGATTGCAAGGACTCCGCGCGATATTTTTAATGTGAAGAAGATCAGGACTGGATATCCGTATGCTGTTATTCGAAGCCTGGATTCAATACCTGAAGTATATTATTTTGTGTATGAGCAATCACCCACAGCATTTGTCGTCTTCGACCTGAGAGACTCATTGCTTATCCATAAAGGGAATAAGGATGTTGAAAGGCGCATAGCCACTGCATCCGGAACCATCACGTCATCCTTGTGGAATACCCTGGTGGATAACAAGGCTGATCCAAACCTTGCCAATGAGTTATCTGAGATCTATGCCTGGACGATTGACTTTTTCGGAATACAGAAGGGAGATAATTTTCGGGTGCTTTTTGAGGAATTGTATGTTGAGGGTAAATATATTGGCCTCGGCAAGGTGATTGCAGCAGATTTTAATCATATGGGGCATGATAATTATGCTTGTTTATTTGGGCAGGACAGCATTGCTGATTATTTTGATGATAAAGGTGGCAGCATGCGGCGCACTTTTCTGAAGGCTCCACTGCGTTACCGAAGAATCAGTTCACGCTTTTCATACAGTCGCATGCACCCTGTCCTGAAATACCGCCGGCCACATCTCGGTGTTGATTACGCTGCTCCTGTTGGCACTCCGGTACATGCTGTGGGGGATGGTATTGTGACCCTTGCAGCCTGGACAAAAGGAGGAGGGTATACTGTAAAGATTAAGCATAACGGAACCTATACTACATCATATTGCCATTTTTCCGGGTTCGGCAAAGGGATCAAAAAGGGTGTGCAAGTGAAGCAGGGGGATGTTATCGGGTATGTTGGCAGCACAGGATTGTCGACAGGCCCGCATCTCGACTTCCGCTTTTACAGAAATGGAAAAGCCATAGACCCTTTGAAAGTTAAATCGCCTCCCGCCACTCCTGTTGACTCAGCACACTATGATCTCTTTCGGGTGCAATGCGACAGTCTGATCCGGGAGCTTGAGGCTATTATGGTACTTCCCTAGTTTTCTTTCATCATACAGCCGGATTTCCATTTTCCGGCGCATCTGATACTAATGGCGTGGCCTTTTTTCTTTTCCTTACTAGTAAAAAGGAGATAAAGAAAAGGAGTATAAAAGTAATGTGAATCAGCAGGTCAGGCAGATATAAGCCGGCTATTATCAGTTCCATACTTATGAACAGAATGCCCGCAAAAGCATAGATGTATAATCCAAGCCACTGCATCTTCCACATCAGGTATACACCGATAAAATAAATAAAGAAGATGGTGAACCCTCCCAAAGAGAATAATAAAAAGTTCAGCCTTGAGAGGTCGTAGATCTGCAGGTATTTGTCGAGGATGCCACTGATGCCTGTCGAGTACAGTATCCCCGTTAAAAATAAAAGAGAAAACAGGCTGGTGTATGTAAAACCGATAATGCAGAGAAAGCTTAGAAAAAACGGACGTTTTATTTTGTTGGGTTTACTTTTTTCAGCCTTCATAGTGAGCATATTCTATCGCATGGACTGCAGGTTTCTGGCATATAAATATACGAATAATGCAGTGAGTATTACATTGAGGAAAGGATTGGCCTGGTTATGAAAATAAATAAAGGGCAAAGCGAGGTATATTAATTGGGCGGAAGTATACAGGTGGAATCCGACCTTTCGCATATTCCACATGAATACGGCTCCGGCAACCGAGAATGCCATCAATATAAAAGAGATAAGGAAGAAATCTCTTGGTGCCTGCAAAAGGAAGCTTGCTTCCGGCAGGTCGGCATAAAGGGTACGTAAAGCCTCCATGGAGGCTTCATAGTTTACAGTAACCGAAAGAAACCCAATCACACCCATTCCACTGCCTATAAAGGTGAGTATACACAGTATGGTAAGGAGTTGGGGCCTTTTGGGTTGAGTATCTGTTATGTTGTCGGATGTTTCCATAGTGCAGTATGACCTCACAGGTCACGGACCTGTGAGGTCATGGACCTGTGAGGTCTGATTTTATTCAAGGCTGCCAACTTCTTTTTCCACCTCATGCAGGATCTCGCATGATTTAACCAGGGCTTTCATGGTATTATGGTCGTTATACAGTGGCCTGTCGATATCCAGGAATTCTACATGTTTTCTAACTGTTGCCTTGGCTTTTGTCACGCCTTTTCCAAATTTATATTCCCTGAAGTCAAGGGCCTGTGCTGCGGCCATGATCTCAATGCCAAGTATGCCATAGGCATTATCGAGGATCTGGAAGTTCTTAATGGCTGTATTCATCCCCATAGAAACAAAGTCTTCCTGATCGGCAGCAGCAGGGATTGATTGAATGGAGGCCGGTGTTGAAAGTATCCTCTGTTCAACGATCTGCATGTCGGCAGTATACTGGCTGAGCATGAGCCCGGAGAACATCCCGGCACCTTTGGTGAGGAAGGCCGGAAGTCCCACGCTGAGGGCGGGATTGTTCAGTCTGTTCATTCTCCTTTCTGAGAGCACGCTGACCATGGTTATTGCTGCTCCTGCCATATCCATGGGTAAGGCAACCGGTGAGCCCTGGAAGTTAGCACCTGAAAGCTGCATGTCTTCTTCCGGGAAAAAGATTGGGTTGTCGCCAACACCATTCAGCTCGATCTCCACCTGTAAGCGTGCATAGGCCAGTGCATCATGTGCGGTGCCGATAACCTGAGGTGTGGATCTCATGGAATATGCATCCTGTACTTTGCAGGCGATTCGGCCTTCCTTAAGGTCGCCGCCATTAACCATATTATTTATGGCATTGGCACTTCTTACAGCTCCTTTGAAGCCTCTCACTTCGTGCAGTCTTGATGTATATGGTTTCATGTTTGCCTTGAGCGCTTCGAGCGACATGGCAGCACCGATCTCAGCCTGCTTAAGCCAGTTGTTAGCATCATAAATAAATAGAGCGCTCATGGCTGTCAGCACATTGGAACCATTGATGGTTGCCAGGCCGTCGCGGGCCTTGAGCCCCGGTACAGGTATTCCGGCACGGTCGAGGGCTTCTTTACCTTCATAAAGCTCCCCTTCAAAATATGCTTTTCCTTCACCCATCATCAGCAGTGCGATCTGAGACATGGGAGCCAGGTCACCGCTGGCACCTACTGAGCCTTTCTGGCATACCCATGGCGTCACTCCCTTGTTGAGCATGTCTAAGAGCGTTTGTGTGATCTCGAGACGGCAACCTGAATTTCCGTGGGCGTGAACGTTGATCCTGCCCAGCATGGCAGCCCTTACGTATTCAATAGGCATGGGATCGCCGATGCCGGCGGCATGGTTATAAATAAGATATTTCTGGAAGTCCTTTACCTGGTCATCATTGAGGACAACCTCTGAGAACTCTCCGATACCTGTGTTCACTCCATACATGATCTCTCCGGCATCGATCTTTCTTTCGAGCATGGCCCGGCATTTGTGAATACCGTTGATAGCATCGGGGTGAAGTTCAACTTTTTCGTGATTGCGGGCTACGTTTACAACGTCTTCAATGGTGAGCCCCGCACCTTTTATTACTAATGTCATAGGAATATTTATTTTATTTTTTTGAGAAGTTCGTCTTCGGTCAGTTGTTCCTGCTCGCCTTTGCTCATATCCTTGAGCATGAACATTTTGTTTTTTATCTCTTCTGATCCGGCCATCACAATAAACGGGATGCCTTTGCTGTTGGCCCACCCCAGCTGTTTCTTCATCTTAGCACTGTCGGGATAGAGTTCCGCATTGATACCTGATTTTCTCATCCTGTCAATCACCGGGAGGATATATTTAACTTCTTCATCCCCAAAGTTCACGAACATGACTTTAGAAGATGAAATGAAGGTTTCAGGAAATCCCTCGAGTTCCATGAGCACATCATAGATCCTGTCGGCACCGAATGATATTCCCACTCCGGAGACATCCTGTAAGCCAAAAACACCGGTAAGGTCGTCATACCTTCCCCCACCGCATATGCTGCCCATGCTCACATCCGCTGCTTTTACTTCAATGATGGCCCCGGTATAATAATCCAGTCCGCGGGCGAGAGTGAGATCCAGTTCAAATTTTGTTTTGATGCCCAGATCTTTCAGATGACACATTACCGTCTGTGTCTCTTCACAACCTTTAAGTCCTGTTGGAGAGTCCTTCAGGATTTCCTTCAGTTTCGAAAACTTCTCTTTTAGTTTTCCGCCCAGGGTGAGAATCGGCTGCAATTTGTTGATCGCGGCCTGTGATACTCCCCGCGACAGCATTTCCTCGTTTACCTTTTCAATGCCGATCTTATCCAGTTTGTCAATGGCCACCGTGATATGTCCGAAGTTTTCGGTTTCCCCGATCACCTCTGCAATGCCTGCCAGGATCTTGCGGTTGTTCAGTTTTACTACAGCATTGACGTTGAGGTCTGTAAAAACATCATCGATGATCTGTATCAACTCCACTTCATTCAATAATGAGTTGCTGCCGATCACATCCACATCACACTGAAAAAATTCACGGTAGCGACCACGCTGTGGCCTGTCGGCGCGCCATACGGGCTGCACCTGATATCTTTTAAAGGGAAAAGAGATGTCGTTTCTGTGCTGTACAACATAGCGGGCGAAAGGAACGGTAAGGTCATATCGCAGTCCTTTTTCGCTAATCCGGCGCGTAAGGCCGGCCTGGTCCTTTTCTGTCAGCGTACCCTCATCTACCTTATCAAGGTAATTTCCTGAATTTAACACCTTAAAAAGCAGACGATCACCTTCATCCCCGTATTTCCCAAGCAATGTCGTCAGGTTTTCCATGGCAGGCGTTTCGATGGGCTGATAGCCATATCTGCAGAAAACATCTTTAATGGTATCGAAAATATAGTTTCTTCTGACCATCTCGACAGGAGAGAAATCACGTGTTCCTTTCGGAATAGACGGTTTTTGTGCAGCCATAGCGATTGAATTTGCAGCAAAAGTAAGTAATTTTGGATTCCCCCAAAAAGATATCTGATATCAGATTAACGATATCAGATATCGTTAATCAGCTATCTTTTAACTCTTATTTCTATCTTTGCTCAATAATTATTTGCTTGCATGAAAATCCTTCAGATTGCCAATAAAGTTCCTTATCCACCCAAAGATGGGGGGTCGATAGCCACCTTTGCTATGACAAAGGGCTTTATGCAGCTTGGGCACGAGGTGACGGTACTGGCGATGAGCACCTCCAAGCATCCCGTGAAGGAATCTGATATTCCACAAAAAATCAGGGACGACATTCGCTTTGAACTTGTGGAGGTTGATACACGAATATGTCCCACCCGCGCATTGATCAACTTGTTGTTCTCCGCTTTGCCATATAATGCTGAGCGCTTCATCACAAAGGCATTCAGTAATAAGCTAAAGGAACTCTTGTCAGAGGAGGCGTTTGATGTGATCCAGCTTGAAGGCCTCTATCTTGCTCCTTATGTTCCTTTGATACGAAAGCACAGCAAATCCCTGATCTCAATGCGTGCACATAATATTGAACACGAAATATGGGAGCGCACCGTAAAGCAACGTAGCGGCCTGGCAAAGTTTTACACGCGTATCATTGCCAGTCGCGTGAGGAGGATGGAGCTGAAATCGATGAACAGCTATGATGCCATCGTGCCGATCACAGGCCGTGATGCCCGGATCATGGAGTCACTGGGATGCAGCCTCCCTTTGCATGTTTCCCCCACGGGGATCAATACTGCTGATTTTCAGCAATACAATGCCAGGCCGGATTTTCCATCTGTCTTTCATATAGGTGCACTCGACTGGTCGCCTAACCAGGAGGGGATTGATTGGTTTCTGAAGAATGTCTGGAAGGATCTTCATTCAAAATACCCTGAGCTTAAATTCTTCATTGCCGGAAGGAATGCCCCGGAGAGCATTCAAAACATCAAAGAGCCAAATGTTGTTTTCCTGGGAGAGGTTGATGATGCTTATGCTTTTATGGAAAGTAAGGCCATCATGATCGTTCCCCTGCTCTCGGGCAGCGGAATGCGCATCAAGATCATTGAAGGCATGGCACTGTCGAAGAGTATCATTTCCACTTCTATCGGAGCCGAAGGCATCGGGGTCAGCCACGGAAAGGAGATCATGATTGCTGATGATGCAGAAAAATTTACTTCAGGAATTGAAAGCCTCTTAAATAATTTTGATAAATTTGAAGCGCTTGGCAGAGAGGCTGCCAAATATGTAGAGGCAAACTACGATAATTTATCAATCTCTAAATCCCTCGAGGGATTTTATAAGGAACTGATCTGATGCTGGTGCTGACCTTTTTTTTCTGGTTGTGTGTTTTCCTGATATTTCATTCCTATATGTTCTATCCTTTAATATTAAGGGTGCTGGCATTAAACAAAAAGGATAATGAACTAAGGTATCAGCGTGAAGATGATCTGCCTTTTGTTTCTGTGATCATATCTGCTTTCAACGAGGAGGAGGTTATTGCCGAGAAGCTGGAAAGCATTTTCTCAGGTGATTATCCGGAACAAAAGCTGGAGGTGCTCATTGGCTCCGATCATTCTGATGATCGCACGGCAGAGATCGTCAGCGACTATCTTCCGAATCACAAGAACCTTATATTTCATGATTTCAAGGAAAGGCGGGGAAAACAAAACGTGGTGAACGACCTGGTGCTGGAGTCAAAAGGCAGTATCCTGATCCTTACCGATGCCAATGTGATGTTCGATACCAGTACGGTTTTTAATGCTGTGCGCCATTTTAAAAATCAAGAAATTGGTTTGGTCGACACCAATATGATCAATAAGGGACTCAAGGTTGAAGGCATTTCATACCAGGAGAAAGCATATATTTCCCGTGAGGTAATGATCAAAAATATGGAAGGACGCCTCTGGGGTACCATGATGGGGCCTTTCGGAGGTTGTTATGCAATACGAAAAGAAGATTACTCCAGGGTTCCCCCCAACTACCTTGTAGATGATTTTTATATTAACATGAAAGTCTTTGAAAAGCGAAAAAAAGCCATTAATGATCTTGAAGCACGTGTTTTTGAAGATGTTTCGAATGTGCTTAAAGATGAGCTTAGGAGGAAGGTGCGCATCGCTACAGGTAACTGGCAGAACTTAAGAACCTTTTCACATCTGTTGTTCAGAAAGCACCTGGGCTTTTGTTTCTTTTCGCACAAGGTGTTGCGCTGGAAAGGGCCATTTTTTATTCTTACGGCATTGATAATTAGTGCAATCCTGGCATTTTATTCAGATATATACTTCATTTTACTTGCCCTTCAGCTGGCATTATTATTCTTACCACTCATCGACTTTTTCCTGAAAGGGATCAATGTCCATATCAAACTTCTCAGGCTGGTAACACATTTTTATGCGATGAACCTGGCCCTTTTAATTGGCTTTTTCAGGGCTTTGAAACCCATTAAGTCCGGTACCTGGGATCGCACACCTAGGAATCAATAGTAGGGATGGAATCCCTAAAAATCCCTAAATCCTTCTTTTCGTAAGTCTACTCAGTTTCTTCTTCCAAATGTCAAAGTCGAGCAGGGGACTGTCTGAGGTAGCTTTCATGGTTAAGAATATTCCCAGCGGAAGAAGTACGGCAGAGGCGACCCACATACCATATTCGAGTTTGATAGCACCGGCGATAGCCGATTTCTCTCCTGTTATGGTGATGATGTGGAACAGCACAAAGAATAAAACCGACACCACCACGGGCAAGCCAATCCCACCTTTGCGGATGATGGCACCCAGGGGTGCGCCAATGAAAAACAATACCAGGCAGGCAAATGAGAGTGTGAACTTCTTATGCCAGGCAACCATATGCTTTGAAAGCCATTCGCGCCTGGTCTCATGGTCTTTAATACGCCATTCAATGTTGCTTTTAATTCCCCTTGCCTTGTTCAGGGCCCTTTCGATGATCCTGATCTTTTCAGGCTTGGAGATATTATGCAGGGGGGCGGCAAGGCTGTCATTTGTTACCATCATCGCATAGCTGGCGCTGTCGAGTGCTGCATAATACTGGTGATGTTTGACAAAGTCTCTGCCAAAATCTTCTTTTTTCTTATTGAACAGTGATCCCAGGGAGTCAATGGTATAATTAAGCTGGCTCAGGTTCAACATGGAATAATTATTCTTAAAGAGATCTTCATCCGTGCGCTTCATGCTGAAGCCCGAGAGGTCGAACCTGCGGCGCTGTTCGGCAAACTTTGTTTTCTGGAAATGCCGGTTATGCCTGTAATTTTTCTGATCGTGTTTCTCCTGATAGGTGTATCCGTTAAACAAATGGAAGATCAGAAACCTGCCATCGGGGGTTGATTCCATCTGACCGGAATCGGCAACAGTCAGTTGAACGTTGCCTTTACGCTCACTATGATTATAGATCATCACATCGCGGATGGTGCGATCATCTTTCTCTTTTTCTCCAACCCTCATAACAAATTCATCCATGCCATTATAAAAGATCCCTTCAGTCATGTCGAATGCCAGCTTTTGTTTTCTTACATCATACAGCAGCGACTTAAATTTCAGATTGGCGATGGGCAGGACATTATTTGAAAAGTAAAAGGCTATTCCGCTGATCATGATCGACAGGATGATCAATGGCCGCATGATCTTCCACAGGGAGATGCCGGATGACTTCATGGCCACGAGCTCATAATGCTCTCCAAGATTACCGAAGGTCATGATGGATGATAACAATATCGCCAGCGGCAATGCCAGTGGCACAAAGGTGGAGGATGCATAGAACAGCAGCTCCAGCACTATATACCATTCCAGGCCTTTACCTACAAGATCATCGATATATTTCCACAGGAATTGCATTAAGAGGATGAATACCGCAACAAAGAATGTCAGGATCAGCGGCCCCAGGTACGTTCTTAACACCAGAAGATATATCTTCTTCATAAGTTCTTAATGCAGCTTCTGAACAAATTATTGTGAAGCGAGGATGTTTTATGCAAAATTAACAATTATCTGATACGGGGAGAGGGTAGGCAGTAGGCAGTAGGCAGTAGGCAGTAGGCAGTAGGCAGTAGGCAGTAGGCAGTAGGCAGTAGGCAGTAGGCAGTAGGCAGTAGGCAGTTAAAAATGGTCAACTAATTTAAAACTTAAAAC
>JBDLIJ010000120.1:0-9963 GCA_039714935.1 Bacteroidota bacterium
CCAATTCAACCAATTCAACCAATTCAACCAATTCAACCAATTCAACCAGTTCAACCAATTCAACCAATTCAACTAACTCACCACAGTAAGTTTTGCGAATCTCAGCAACAACTGCTTTTGGCCCACGGTGGTAAAGAATACGGTGGCCTTTTTATTTCCTCCCAGTCCTTCCACGGCCAGCACCTTTCCTTTTCCAAAACGGGCATGCTCAACCTGCATGCCAGCCTGAAGGTTTTCAATCTCTTCAGCGTTCATGGCTGTTTGATTATTTCCGCTGTGATCGATTTTTTTCAGGTTCTTCTTTTTATAATTGGCAAAGCCCGGTGTGTTGATCTTCGATTTCGGTTTTTCAAAAGGGAAAGTTTGCCGGGGCTTTGAAAGCACCTTCTGCGGAAAGTCGATATACTTATCATCGATCTCCTCAATAAAACGTGAGGGCTCACATGGTGTCAGAGTCCCCCAGCGGTAGCGACTTTCGGCATAGCTGACCGTAACATGCTTCATCGCCCTGGTCAGTGCAACATAAAACAGGCGGCGTTCTTCCTCCAGATCAGTCCGGCTGTTCAGCGACATAATGGAGGGGAAGAGGTTTTCTTCCATGCCCACCACATAAACAAAAGAAAACTCTAAGCCTTTAGCAGCGTGCACGGTCATGAGCGACACATGGTTGACATCGTCTTTATCCTTCTCATCTGCATCAGTGAGCAATGCAATATCCTGCATAAACTCGGCCAGGCTACGAATGGGAGAAACGATCTCGCCATCTTCATTGGCTTGTATTTCCTGCTCCGTAAAATCTTTGATGGCATTCAGAAGCTCTTCAATATTTTCATAGCGGCTGAGTCCTTCCGGTGTTTTGTCCTCATAGAGGTCTTTTAAAATTCCGGATGAAGAGGCGATCTGCTTTCCCAGGTCAAAAGCATTTTTTGTTTTCAACTGCACACTGAAGCTTTTGATCATGGTCATGAACTGATTCAGGCGCGTGGTGATCCCGGCATTCACCTGCAAGCCACTCTGCACAGGGTTTTCAATCACCTCCCAGAGACTGATCCCCAGCTGGCCTGCCCTCACGGTGATCTTTTCCATGGTAGTTTGTCCGATGCCTCGGGTTGGGTAGTTGATAACCCTCTGCAGCGCATCCTCATCCCTGTTATTGATGACAAGGCGAAAATATGCCAGCAGGTCTTTGATCTCTTTCCTTTTGTAAAACGACAGGCCTCCATATATCCTGTAGGGGATATTCAGCTTCCTGAGAGATTCTTCAAACGACCTCGACTGTGCATTGGTACGATAAAGGATGGCAAATTCAGAATTGGGCAATTGCTTATTCATCTTTTCCCTGAAGATGGCATCGGCTACCATGATCCCTTCCTCGGTATCTGATGTAGCCCTGACCAGCGCCACCTGTTTTCCTTCATCATTATCCGTCCAGATGGTTTTTTTGATCTGGTCCTTATTGTAGGTGATCACGCTGTTGGCAGCATTAACGATATTTTTGGTAGAACGATAGTTTTGTTCCAGCTTGAATACGGTCTGATCGGGGTAGTCTTTCTTGAAGTTGAGGATATTCCGGATATTGGCACCCCGGAAGGCATAGATGCTCTGCGCATCATCGCCCACCACACATATATTTTCGTTGTCGGCAGCTAAACTCTTCACGATCATATATTGCACATGGTTGGTATCCTGATACTCATCCACAAGGATATATTTAAACCGCTTCTGATATTTATACAATACATCAGGAAAATCCCGGAGGAGAACATAAGTATTGAATAGCAGGTCATCGAAATCCATGGCATCAGCCTTCTTCAGCCTGTTTGCATAACGATTAAATATCTCGCCGGTTTTTGGCTTCCCTGCCATGCTGTCGGCATTGGTGATCTCAAAATTACTATTATACACCTGTGGAGTGATCAGGCTTGTCTTGGCCCCGGATATCCGTTTCAGCACATAGTTGGGATTATAGGTCTTGGGGTCAAGGTCCATCTCCTTGATGATATTCCGTATGAGCCTTTTGGAGTCCTCGGTGTCGTAGATCGAAAAATTGGATGGAAACCCAAGGTGATGTCCTTCTACACGCAGGATGCGGGCAAAGATCGAATGGAAGGTGCCCATCCACACATTACGGGCATCCTCACCACCGACCAGCGTGAGTATCCTTTCCTTCATCTCCCTGGCTGCCTTATTGGTAAAGGTGAGCGCCAGGATATTGAAAGGATCGGCTCCTTCATTGAGCAAATGTGCCACACGATAAGTGAGCACCCTTGTCTTCCCCGACCCGGCACCGGCGATCACCATTGAGGGGCCATCAATGTGTACGACAGCCTTGCGCTGTGCGTCATTCAATTCGTTGAGGATATCTTTTCCCATAGTCTTCCGCTTCGCGGCAAAAGTAGGATTTTTGTGCCAACGACGGATGGTTAATTTCGGGCATTTATTAACAAAAAAGGGTAGAGTTAATATTCGATATTCTTATACCCACCCCGGGCCCCTCCCTGCGAGCAAGGAGGGGAGATGATATTCGATATCCGATATTTGAGCTCAATCCAGACTTCTGTGTTTATTATCAATCGCAAAGCATTTTCTTCGTGCACCTTAGTGATATCCTTAGTGTATCCATCGTGGTAAGAACAACTAATAACTTAATTCTCATCCATAATTTATTATCAACAATTTGCGATCCTTTAAGAGTTTCATTAACTTTGGAATGAATTAAAAACCAATAAAATGAGACAATTAATTTTCATACTGGCGATTCTTTTTACCGGAGAGCTTCTTGCTAATCCGCTGACCATGCCACCTGTTATCAGTGAGTTTTATTACAATGATGGAGACTGGCAGCTTGAAATATACTTTGAATCGGAGGTACATGGCGCAACAGGATTATCAGGCCTGAACAGCTTTGATTTTCTTTGTTTGGAATGTACTGCAGGAATTGCATTGTTTAATCCGGGGATTCCTCTTGTCTGGGATTCAATATATGTCATTGATCAGAGCTGGCTTATATCACCTTTCTCTGTCAATCCTTTTGATGACCAAATAAATGTATTAGGATATGAAAATGGAAATACGTGCTGGATAGGGGAATCGATCTATTATAGTATCAATTCATCAACTCATCCCGCCCCAGGGAATAATGAATCTATTGCTGTACAATACATCTATACTCAGGGAACAGATTGGCCTGACTTTCAACAAATGAAACAATCTCCGCCTACAATGGGAACCCATCCTTACAGTGTCGATACCCGGTGCTCTTACAGTGGTTATGTTTTTGATCAATTCCAAAATCCCCTTGAAGGTGTAGAATTTATTTATTGCGATCCCAGCTACTGCAATGGATACAGCACACCGGTATTCTATTGCTTCCAGACTGATGAAAATGGCTATTTTCAGTGCGATAGCCTGTTCCCGATGTTTCACATGTTTGACCTCACGTATGCTGGATTTGTTTATGAAGAAGATAATTTTTTCATGGACCCGGTTCAGCCTACATATAAAGAATACACTTTTACTTCTGTAGGTATATCAAGGGAATCAAAATATAGGGATATCAGCATCATCAGCGCACCCAACCCATTCTCTCAAAAAACCACCTTCCATATTTCCATGCCTGATTATCAAAGATGGGAAAAGGGGGAAATTACGATAAGAAACATGAACGGACAGCTTGTTGATGTGATCAGCTTCCCAAATGCTGTTTGGTCGGGAAATGTGTTTACCATCGACTGGTACCCGGGCATGGCAAGGGGCGATGTGATGCCAGGGCTGTATTTGTATAGTCTGGAGGTGGATGGGAGGTCAGTTTCTTCAAATAAACTTATTATAAACAACTAATATGAGAAAGCAATTATTCAATCTATTACTCATATTTCTCTTTACTCAAAGTGTATTGGCAAATGGTGTTGTTTATAACAGGGGGATGATCACTGAATTGTATTTTGAACCCGTAGGGCAATGGAATGTAGAGCTGCGTATTGAATATCTGCACCATTTTGATGATACTGCATTTTATCTATTCTCACTTGCAGATTCAGCCAGGTTGAATTTTATTCCTGATAGTACAGGATTATACCTGTTAACCCAACAGGATTTCGGCACAACATTATACATCAACCCTTATGGTGACATCCTCTATATCAAGTCCTTTGGGGACTATAGCTCAGTTAAAGTGACCCCAAACTTTATATACGGGAACATGCCAGGAGCAAGTGTCTTAGCCCCGGTATTCGGCCAGTCACTGGTTGGCATTGGTTGGGCAGGGCAATACGAAAATTATATAGTAAAAGATAATGTGCATTCACCAGGATATGAAACGGATCCCCAAAGAGGAACACTCAAAGGATACACATATGATTCACTCAACAATGTACTCCCGTACCAAAAAATTCACTTATATGGAGTTGAGAACAGGATCATCTGGTCGGATGAAAATGGATACTTTGAGGATTCTACATTATACGGTTGCTATTATGAAGCCTGGATCGAAAAAGATTCTTATGTAGATCTTTTCAGAACAGATTTTTTTATAGAGCCCGGCGATATCAGCAATATTGACTTCGTTTTACCCATCGGCAGCGAAGTGACCATAGAGGGATACTGCTATCTGTTGAATGCAACTTATCATGCTGAGACTTATATCATATTCACACCGGAATGCGCCGGATCAATTCCAGACTCCACCATGACGGATTCAAGTGGATTCTTCTCCATAAATATTTCACCCGGGAAATACAATTACAGATTTTCCCGTAATGGCTACCTGCCCTATAACAACTATTTTCCGGTTTATTGCTTTGAGAACAACACTTTGGAAGAACAAACAATTGAAAATGGTATCGTACATGAAATTCCTGCAGGAAAGGTTGGGGGACACTGGATCCCTGATGCTGAATATTGGGTTATGGGTGATATTTATGTTGATCCGGGCGACTCCCTGATACTTGATCCAGGCGTAATGATGATCTTTAAGGGAGGCTGGAAACTTGATGTACACGGCACCATAATCGCTGAAGGAACAGAAAATGATAGTATTTTTTTTATTTCAGGCATGGACGGATGGGCAAAATGGAACAGTTTGAATTTTTATAAAGATGATACATCAATAAGCAAAATAACCTATGCGCATATTGAAAAAATCTTTAACGGACTCAGGTTTTACAATTCCTCGCCGGAAATCAAAAATTCAAGGCTAATAAATACCTCCACCCTAGAAGCCTATGATCATTCCTCTCTATTATTTCATGATAATTATTGCAACACATATTCCTCTCCTTCTTTTGTGTCGTATGATGCATCGTCTCCTGATATTTATAATAATTACATAACGTTTGGAGCAGTAAGAGCATATGATGATTCTCATCCGACAATCCGCAACAATACCTTCTATGATCAATGGGTTGCTATTTCTTGCAATGATCGCTCCTGCACTGAAATAACAAACAATATCTTTTATCAAACCAATGTGATAAGTTCAAATTCAAACGAATGCTCAATAAATATAATGTATAATTGTTTATGGGAATCTAACCCGGCCTGGTGGGGGATAAACATTCCGGGTTATGGTATAGATTCGATGCTAAATAACAACGGTGACTCCTGCGACATCTACTACAACCTGATTGAAAAAGACCCCATGTTCGCGGATCCCGAAAACGACGATTTTCACCTCCTGCCCGAATCATCCTGCATCGATGCCGGCGACCCTGCATTTCCATACGATCCCGACAGTACCATTGCAGATATCGGGGCATTTTACTATGACCAGTTGAATACCTATGTAAAGAGGCCATGGGATATAAGTGAGCTTTATGAGATCACAGCCATCCCCAATCCAAACAGAGGGGATTTTACCATCTCCATTGAAAGCCCGAAACCGCATCATTATGAAGCCAGCTTAAGCATATACGCCATGAATGGGATACTACAGGCCATCAAAAAAATTGCGATCCTGGACAAAGGCAATAATCTGCTTCCATTCTCTGATATTAATAATATTCAATCTGGAATTTATTTTTGCACCCTTGATATTGACGGCAGGATTATGGCAAGCACAAAAATCATTATAATCAACAATTAGTTTAACCACAACCCAACACCCAACACTCCATCCATCATCCATAATTTATAATTTATTACCTTTGGGATGAAACTATTTAAAAACCAATAATATGAGGAAACTTTTCCTAATCATTTTGCTTGCAGTATTTGTAAGTCAGAACCTGTCAGCTCAGATCCCCGATTTTTACCGCGAAGACCTCACATTCATCCTTGATGACAGCAGCTTTACCGTTACCGGTTATTATTATTTTCTGAACACCACTGACGAAGATCAAAAGCTGGATATGTTTTACCCTTTCCCTGCCAGCGAGAGCTACGCAAAGATCACGGATGTTTATGCCTATAAGCATGGCAATCCATTAAAAAATGCACTGCTGCATTATAATGACAAGGCAGCCATTGTCAACCTTGAGATCGATGCCGGGAAAACCACTATGATCCGCATTGGATACACACAGCAGCTAAATGGAAACAAAGCGGAATATATCCTGATGTCGACCAAGTCCTGGGGGCAATCCCTGAAGGAAGTAAACTATACCCTGATCGCCCCACATGATCTGAAGATCGACTCCCTCTCCTACCCTCCTGATTTCAGCAATGACAAATCAGGCAAGGCCATCTACTATTACCATAAGGAGAACTTTATGCCGGACCGGGAGTTTGAGGTATATTTCAGTAGATAGTATGGCCTAAAGAATGAATATTGATTATATCCTAATGATTAGTTGTGATTGTTATTGCAGAAATTCGAATTATTAGGAACCAAGGATTTACAACTAATTCAAGCGTAATTACAAATTATGAAGCTTGTATGAATAGCTGCCCTCCGGCATCTGGTTTGCCTCATCCATCTCCTTAATGTATTGCCCGCAATTGCTGCCAATCTGGTTTTCTTCCCACTCGCCGATGCTGAGGATCACCTCATATCCTGCCTTTTGAAGAGCATCAACGACAGGGTATTGTTTTTCCTCCCTGACGATCAGTGAGTCAATGCCATTCTGGCGGGCTTTAAAGGTTGGATTTACAGGTGTGATTTTAATAAGGAAAATATCGGGGTCAAAAAACCGAAGCAGTGTTTCCGTATCAAGGATATAATCTTTGCCTAAAGCAAAATTAAGGGTCAGCTTTTTACCACCATCTGAGAAAAAACGTTGCCCGTAGGCAGCCATTTTCTCAAAACTCCATTTTTTAACAGGTATGAGCTCATCGCGCTGCGCTTCATCAGTGCTATGCAAAGAAAACTGAAGTTGAAATGTCTTGTCGAAATGTTTCTTTTTTATATGTAACAGTTCTTCAAAAAACTCATCTGTGCCATGTGGAGCAATAGATGAAAGGGATCCCACAAAATTATTGCTTGGATACTTCGACGGGAATTGTTCCAGAACCTCGAGCACGGCAGGATTAAAAGAAGGCTCTCCCATGCGGGCGAATTGTATCTTAAACTTGTCTGTTTCGGGTATCCCTGACGGGAAGCGATGTTTAACCAGGTAATCGATCTGGAAGAAGATCTCATCGGCTGTGAGCCTGCCCCGATAGTTGCCCCCGGCATCACAAAATTTGCAGTCGACAGGGCATCCGAAGAGTGTGGAAATGATGATCACCCATTTCTTACTGATATCCATGGGTGGCTGTGTCGACTCCACAAATTCCAGTCGGCGTCCGGCATCATTCTCAGCAATGAATACCGAGGCAATCTCATGTTCCTGTGTCCTGCTTATTACTCTCATCCTTCGATCATCTTTTCCCGGATGGCCATGGCTGCCCTGATCCCGTCACCGATGGCAACTGAAGTTTGCCTGACCATCCCATTCTTAACATCACCTACAATATATATGAGACCATCCTGTTCCAGTTTTCCCTGATCATTTATTATTTCATCAGACAGAAAGCCAAGCTCAGCTTCACGGCCGACGGCAAAAATAGTATAATCAGACGAAAATGAAGGCTTCGAATTTTCGTGATAGTAAATATTGGGCTGACTCTTTGTTATTTCCTGCAGGGCAGGTATGCACTTTATGCCCGTGCCCCGGTTGTGGATATGTACAATATTGTGTTCTGACAGTGTCATCGCATAATCAAAAGCAGCATCTCCGGCACCGACGATATCAATCTCTTTACCCTTTATATTACGAAGCGGATATACTTCTGAATAGATACTTTTAACATATTCTTGTGGAATATCCTCACCAATTTCCCTGGGTTTTGTCCCGGAGGCCACCACAAGATATTTACATGTATACACGGCCCCAACCCCTTCCAGCACAAATTGATTATTAATAAGCTTTAAATATCGAATATCACATATCGAATACCGAATATCAAAGCGCTTCAGATGCGCCCTGATTTTCTCCGCCATGTCAATGCCTGTTATCCCTTCCGGATATCCCGGGTAGTTATCAAGCCGCCAGGCATTTTTCACCAATCCTCCGATGCTGTGTTTTTCAAGCAAGAGGGGGTTGATACCATATCGCTTTAATTGCACGGCGCAGGCGGCTCCTGCAGGGCCACCACCAATGATGATCACCTGCTCATGCTGATTCATTCATCAACTTTATTAAGTCCTGTGTGGTAATTGGGCGGGAAAACATATAGGCCATATTCAGGAAGGTGGCCAGATGGAATTCATAATTATATGCTGCCGTAGCATCCACGGGTAAAATTACTTCAAAACCCTTCACAAAAGCCGAACGTGCAGTCGTTTCACAACACAAATTGGTCATAACGCCCGTTATAATAAGCTGTTTCACACCGGCAGCCTTCAGCCGTTTCTCGAGATAGGTATTATAGAAAGCGTCAAACTGGCTCTTTCTGAGCACCTCTCCCCCAATATTTGTAATGTCTTTATGGATCTCGCTGCGAGGGTCACGTTCTTTGATCACTTCATGCCAGCGAATGCCCATCAGACCGGCATCATCCTTTGTATTCAGGTGCCTGGTGAGAATAACAGGCATCCCAAAGCCATTGCACACTTCCATTAATTTAAGGATGTTGGGCATGATGGTAGGAGCAGAAGGGATAAAGGCATGCTCATCAGGATTCAAAAAATAATTTTGCATATCCACTACCAGCAATGCCATCTGCTTCACATCAGTATTGAATATGCGCATACCGGAATAATACTTCACCTCTTCGATCATCGCATTCGATTCCTCGTCGATGGTATCAATACTAAAGTATTTTTCCTTCATTTCGACACAATTAAAGAAGATTTGGTGAAGCAAATTTAAGTAAAAAAGTATGCCTTGCCCGAAAGAATTATTAACAAGTTCTTAATACAGAACCACGGATGCCGGATGCCCTTTCCCTGTACCATGCACCCGGTACCTGGCACACATCTTAGTGGTAAGATTATTTTTAAGAAAATTTTTTACAGATTAGTATTGCATTATTAAAATTAATTTTTACCTTTGCAGCCGCTTTTGATGATTCGTTCTAAAAAGCAGAAAATCCAAGGGATACCTGATAAAGTGAGGCATATAAAGGATCCATCCCGAGTACTCGGGACCTGTCTTCAAAGACCCTCCTATATCAAAATCTCCACAGATTTTCAAAAAAATTGAAACTTAAATATCTCTTTCAGAGGAGATTAAAAATAATAAACAAGTCTTAATATGCCAACAATACAGCAATTAGTTCGCAAGGGACGCAAAAAATTAACTGACAAAAGCAAATCACCTGCACTGGACTCATGTCCACAGCGCAGGGGTGTTTGCGTAAGGGTTTATACTACAACCCCAAAGAAGCCTAACTCAGCCATGAGAAAAGTGGCCAGGGTGAGGCTCACAAACGGAAAAGAAGTGAATGCCTATATTCCGGGAGAAGGACACAACCTGCAGGAGCACTCCATCGTGATGATCCGTGGCGGAAGGGTGAAAGACCTCCCGGGTGTTCGTTACCATA
>JBDLIJ010000121.1:0-9897 GCA_039714935.1 Bacteroidota bacterium
CGGACGTGCTGTTAATGAGTACCTATACCTGGAATAAGCTGTCGGAACAGGAAAAAGAATGGTTAGAAGAAGCTGCTGAAGAATCAGTTATTGAACAACGTAAGCTCTGGGCAGCATCTGAGAAAGAGGCTTTCGACGCTTTTAAAAAGGCAGGTGTAAAAATATATTATCCCGATAAGGCCCCATTTGCTAAAAAAGTACAAGGCCTGTATGAGCAATATGCACTGGATGAAGAGCTGGGAGGGCTGATAAGCAGAATCAGAAATTACAAATGATATGAAGCACAGGAAAGTTATTGATAAAATACTGGAAATATTTCTAATCTCCATACTGAGTATCCTGGTGCTGGATGTCGTATGGCAGGTAGCAAGTCGATATTTGCTGGCCAATCCAAGCAAGTTTACTGATGAGATTGCCGGCTTTCTGCTGATATGGGTTTCATTATTTGGTGCGGCCTATGTAAGCGGTAAAAATCAACACCTGGCTATAAATATTCTGGCCAGTAAACTGCATGGAAAAAAAAGGAAAATACTCCGCATAGGCATTCATGCTGTCATTGTCCTGTTTGTCATCTTCGTCTTCATTATTGGCGGCACCTGGCTGGTTTACACCAGGTTCCACCTCGGGCAAATTTCACCTGCGCTTGAATTGCCATTGGGTTATGTATATATGGTACTGCCTCTGAGCGGTTGCTTCATCTTGTATTATGCTGTTGATAATACTGTTAAAGAATTTATTAACCACTCATTATAGGAACTATGGAAACAGGCATAATAATCCTGATTATAAGTTTCTTATTGCTGCTGGCAATGGGTGTGCCTGTATCATATAGCTTAGGGGTTTCTGCTACGCTCACCTTATTATTCAGCATCAGCCCTCTGGCAACATTCACAACCATCGCCTCACGCCTGGTTTCCAGTTTAGACAGCTTTACGCTTCTGGCTATCCCATTTTTTATTTTAGCCGGACAGCTGATGAACAAAGGTGGCATTGCCATTCGCCTGATCGATTTTGCCAAGGTGCTGGTGGGCAGGTTTCCGGGTGGACTGGCTTTCGTTAATATTATGGCAAATATGCTTTTTGGTGCCATCTCAGGATCATCTGTAGCTTCAGCATCCGCCATAGGAAGCATTATGCACCCCCGCATGGTCAAAGAAGGATATGACGAAAACTTCTCTGCAGCCGTAAATATTACGTCTGCATCCACCGGCCTGGTAATTCCACCCAGTAATGTTTTAATTGTTTATTCGCTGGCCAGCGGTGGTGTTTCAATAGCAGCCCTGTTTATCGCGGGCTATATCCCGGGCATACTGACAGGTTTATTCCTGATAGGCGTGGCTGCGACTATTGCTTACCGTAAGCGTTATCCGCTTATTGAAAAAACCGGACTGAGGCAGGGTCTGATTAAGTTCCTTGACGCCATCCCCAGCCTGTTAATGCTGGTTTTAGTTATCGGCGGGATCATAGCCGGAATCTTCACAGCTACCGAAGCCTCGGCAATTGCCGTTTTATACGCATTTATACTGGCGGCAGCCTACAAGGAAATCAAAATCGCTGACCTACCCGGTATTATGCTTGACACTATCAGAACCACATCGATTGTGATGCTGCTTGTAGGTACCTCCATTGCCCTGTCATGGGTGATGGCTTATGAAGACATCCCGCAAAACATAAGTGCCAGCTTGCTCTCGATGAGCGACAATCCTATAATTATCCTGATCATGATCAATATGATCCTGCTTCTGGTGGGCATATTTATGGATATTACACCTGCCGTACTGATCTTTACCCCTATCTTCCTGCCTGTGGTTACTTCTCAGCTGGGTATGGACCCCATACATTTCGGAATAGTGCTGATTATGAACCTGTGTGTGGGTATTTGTACACCTCCTGTCGGTAACGTGCTTTTTGTCGGATGTAGTGTCGCCGGGCTTGGTATCGAAAAGGTGATCAGGCCACTCATACCTTTTTATATTGCCATGATCATTGCCCTGCTGCTGGTAACGTTTATCCCTGCATTGAGCTTGTGGTTGCCGGCTGTTTTTGGCTTGTAGCAATTATCTGATATATACAGGAGTACTTGTAAAGCCTGTAAATATTTCTGATTGCTTTAATTTAAATTGAATATAATCAGGGATCATTATTTCAGATACATCTGTTTAAACTTGCTTTTCGGTAGTAAATTTCTTTATTTTACATAAGACTAATACTATCAAATTGATAGCCATTCTCAAACACAATACCTATGAAAAGAGTATTACTATTCCTTACAGCTTCATTTTTCTTTTTTCTATCCTCTATAGCCCAGGAGTTATCTGTATCGGGTCACATTACTGCTGATGATGATGAACTGGGCTTGCCTGGGGTCACCGTAATGATTAAAGGTACAAGCACCGGAACAGTTACAGATGTCAATGGGAATTATACGCTTACCAATGTGAAAGCAACCGACATATTGATCTTTAGCTATGTGGGCTATGAGCCTCAGGAAGTAATCGTCGGCGACCAGCAGCGGATTAACATTGTGATGCAGCCAACTGCAGAGATGCTGGATGAAGTAATTGTCACTGCCCTGGGTGTGAAGCGACAGAAGCGCGAGATTGGCTATTCAACCGAAAAGATAGAAGCAGATATGATTGTCAGATCAAATGCTCCAAATGTAATAACTGCTATTACAGGCAGATCAGCAGGAGTACAGGTAAGCCAGGGTGATGGTGTGGAAGGCGGATCACCACGCATTACCATAAGGGGTAATAACAGCCTCTCTTCAAGAAACCAGCCCTTAATTGTTGTTGATAATGTTCCTATTGAAAACATCCCGGGATTTAGCAGCGTAAAAAGCGGTGTTGACTGGGGTAATGCGCTCTCAGATGTCAATCCTCTGGATATTGAAGATTATACTGTCCTGAAAGGTGGGGCAGCTTCTGCCTTATACGGATCCAGGGGGGCAAACGGTGTTATTCTGATAACTACCAAAAGGGGTTCCAAAAGAAAGGGTATAGGGATTACATACAACTACACATACAAAGCGATCCAGCCATATCGCTTTAGGGATATGCAGAACACCTACGGACATGGCGGGCCTATTTCTTTTACCCCTCCTGTATTTCCGATGGATGGTGACACCCTTTTATATCCCGGGATTTATGGGAATGAGCAATTAATTTTGAACCAGGAAGGAGATATCTCCTCAACCACAGCCGAATTCGGTTATTACGGATCAGCTGTGTCCTGGGGACCTAAAATGGATGGGCAAATGGTAAGATGGTGGGACGGTGAAATGAGGCCCTACTCAGCACAACCGGATAATTATGAGTCGATATTTCAAAATGGCTTTACACAAACTCACAATATTGCAGCATCTGGAGGTGGCGAACATGGAAGCATGCGGGTTTCTATTACACGGCAGGACCACACACCCGTCATGGAGAATAGTAATTTTGACCGTACCACGATCAACCTGGGTACGAACCTCAAGATATCCGATAAGCTAAATGCTGACCTCTCATTCTCATACATTAAATTTAATCGACTGAACAGCCCGATATTGGGAGAATCAGCTAATTCTTTCAACAAAGGTTTCCTGTATTCCTGGCCAAGAAGTTACCAGGGGGTCGACAGGGAAAACTATCAATATCCGGATGGATCCAGAAACCCGCAGCAAGGCTATCCGTTTTATTATATAAGCCCTCATCTGTGGTGGAAGTTTTATAATAACAACACCAACCTTCAGCGGGATAAATACCTGGGTGCACTCACCCTTACTTATAATATAACATCCTGGTTAAACCTTCAGGGACGTTTAGGCAGAGACTTTACGATGGAACAATATGAGACGAGGCATAAACCCATCGACGTTATTGGACTTAAAAACGGGTACTATTCCAACAGCTTAAGCAGGACCTATTCCGATATTTATGAGGGATTTTTAAATGCTAAGAAAGATAATCTGTTTAACACAAAACTGAATGCCAGGTTTACCCTTGGTGTAAGCCGCTGGGATTATAATTTATACAGGATAAGCGGACATTCAGGAAACTGGTATTATCCCAACATGTACACTTTCAACAACCTAACGTCCCCAACCTATTATACGGATGAGGATGGCAATACTATTGTTGATGAAGCAGGTGACTCTCCCGGGGGAATGGCCCCTGGCGAAAGCATCAGCCGCATTAGAAATAATTCTGTGTTTTCCTTCATAAACCTATCATATGACAATTATATCTTCCTTGAATTAACAGGAAGGAACGACTGGTCATCAACCCTCCCTGCGGGTGAAAACTCCTATTTTTATCCATCGATGTCACTCAGCTTCATTGCTTCCGAACTCATCGACATTCAAGGTAAAGTGCCCTGGTTAAATTTTGTCAAGTTGCGTGGAGGTATTGCTCAAACAGCCACTGATCTTGATGATCCCTATAAAATAGATTTTTATTATGCAACGGGTATTTTTGGAGGTCAGCAAACATCTTCTTTTCCGTCTGAGATACCTCCGTTTAAACTAACACCTCAGCGCGTGAATGCTTATGAGGCAGGTATCAACCTGGGGTTTTTCGAAAACATGATAGATGTTGATTTTACCTATTATTACATGTATTCCTTTTCTCAGATACTGGAAAAACTGCCTGTCCCGGTCTCTTCAGGTGCACCGGGGATAACCATTAATGAAGGCGTGCTTACAAATAAAGGATTTGAGATTATTATTAATGCAGTACCCATCCATAACCGAAATATTTTATTTAAAACCGGCATTAACCTGGCCAGGAACAGAAACCATGTGGTAAGCCTGGGTGATGATGCCGACATCATACCTATGGCCGATATATGGGGGCTTAACGGACCGGCCATGGTCTTGCGTGAAGGAGATGAATACGGTACCATATATGGCTACGACCACCTTTACCACGAAAATGGCCAGCCCATATTAAATGATGATGGCACCAAGTACCTTATCACCGATACCCGGGTCCCTATTGGAAACGCCTCACCCGACTTCATCGCAGGATGGTATACCGAATTGAATTATAAAGGCTTTACACTGGGAACACTCATTGATACAAAGTGGGGCGGTGATATTTATTGCAGTTCCTATGTGATCAACCTGCAGACAGGACAGAGCCCGGAAACCCTGATAGAACGTGAGGGAGGTGGCTTGCCTTATACCGACCCGGATGGCAATACAAGCAACATCGGCGTTATACTTCCCGGTGTATATGAAGATGGTACACCCAATGATAAAGTTGTGCATTATTACTATAAATATTTGCCAAATGCCGGAGGATGGGGAAAATTCCTTTCAACACCGGGGATTGTCGAAAATACCTGGGTGAAAATGCGCGAGATATCTTTAACATACACCATTCCTCAAAAGATCATCAGCAAAACAAATGTGTTCCAAAACCTGACACTTTCAATAGTTGGGAGGGACCTGTTTTATATTTATACCACGCTCCCGGATAAGATTAACCCAGAAGGTGTTATGGGATCTGGAAATGCACAGGGCTTTGAATGGGCATCTATGCCAGGTGCCAGGTCAATTACCTTTGGTATCTCAGCATCATTTTAACATAATAATATTGATCTGACTACAATAATAAACGAAAATAATACGTCATCACAATGAAATCAATCATAAAACTTACCACCTTCTCTTTAATCTTCTTTGTACTATTTATTTCATGTAAAAAAGATTTTAAGGAGATCAATACCAGCCCTCATAATTTCACTACTGCCAGTCATGGTTCTCTTTTTAACGGGATCATTCAGTCTCTGCAACCTACATGGAATGAACAATTCTACATTTACAATGAAATATTGTATAAACAAATGCAATCGGCTGCTCTGACCAAAGACGCCTGGGGGAACTCCACAATCGGAACAGAAAGCATGTGGAGCAACTACTACCGATCACTGCCCAGCTTCAGGGAACTGGATGATCGCTTTGGCAGCATGACAGAGACAGGCGAGGTACTTAATATGAAGGCCATGTTAAAGATTGTACTGGCCTATAAGACATTCCAGTTAACCGATATTTTCGGGGATATTCCCTTTACGTACGCGGGATATGGATTTCAGGACTTAGAATATTTACATCCCCAGTTTGATTCGCAGGAATTCATTTACAAATACCTGCTTGATGAGTTGAAGTGGTGTGATGAAAATATTGATATTACGGCGGTAACAGAGGAACCTTTTACAACATTTTCTGCTTTTGACCCTTTATTTAATGCCGACATGTTGAAATGGCAGAAGCTGGCTAACTCACTGAGGTTACGCTATGCCATGCGTATGAGCGAAAAAGAACCTGAGCTTGCCGGGCAAATAATTGTTCAAATTGTGGATGAGGCACGGCCTCTGTTCTTAGGGTATGATTTTATCACCTTTCTTGGTGAGAGTGCCTGCATCTGGCCATCCTCCATGGGATTCAGGAACAGCAGCGTAAGCTGGTCGTTCAGGGAACATGAAAACCTACGCATGGGGTCTAACATCTGGCACCTGCTGTCAAGTCACGATAGTACGGATGGCAGCGGGATCTTCGACCCAAGGGCCTATATCTTCTTCGAAACAAACAACCTGGAAGAATGGGTAGCCTATCCACAGATACCTGAGACAAACACACCGGCATCAGGAGGAATACCCTATGATTCGCATCGCGATCAGGCCGGGGCATTTCAGATAAAAGGCGAAACCTGTATTTATTCACCCTTTAATTATTTCGTGGTGAACGATCAGGATTTTATGCCTATTCCTATGATCACAGGTTCAGAGGTACATTTCATACTGGCCGAAGCATATTTCAGGGGCATCGGGCTTCCCCATAGCCAGGAACTGGCCGATATTGAATACATGAATGGCATAAACTCATCTGTTGACTGGTGGATGGATGTTGCTGAAAACTCGAAATTACCATTATCAGGACTGACATTTCCGGAAATGATCACCATCCCCTCCTGGTTAAGCTCTGCTACAGTACTGGGAGTGTTTGGATCATGGAATGCAACATCTGATGAAGAAAAACTTAGATTTATTTACACCCAGCGTTATTTGGATGCCTTCAGGCAACCGGTGGAAGCATATGCCCTTGCACGCCGCACAGGCATGACACCCCGGGAAGGAGACGATATCAACCATTTCAGAATGCCTTATCCTCCTTCTGAAGTAGAATATAATATGGCAAACTGGGCTGATGCTATCAATAATCAGGGAGGAGACACACCTGAATATAAAATATGGTGGATACCGTAAGAGGTACCAGGTGCCGGGTGATGGAACTGACATTTCTAACAATAAAAACTTATACTCATGAAAAACTTTTACAAAGCTTTCTGGATTTCGCTGCTAACCTTAATTTTTATGCAGCCAATTCTTTTAATCGCACAGTCAAATCAATACCTGCATTTCGATGGGGAGGATGACTATTGCATCCTGGATGAAGCAGGGCAATTCGTCACCGGCAGCACTGAATTATCCATGACCGGATGGTTTTATTGTGACCAGCTGGCTTATGGTCAGGGCTATATGGGTTTCAGATCCGGCTCGGGTGATGGTGAGTTCTACCTTATTCAACTTAACAACGGCGTAATGGAATGCCGCCTGGTAACAACTACCGGGCTGCATCAGTTTGTAGCCCCCGCCAATACCGCTATACCACAGGTGTGGC
Source organism: Bacteroidota bacterium (assembly GCA_039714935.1). GTDB lineage: Bacteria > Bacteroidota > Bacteroidia > Bacteroidales > B18-G4 > B18-G4. Next base: position 7,664 of record JBDLIJ010000121.1, read on the forward strand.
AACACTTTGCCTGGATATATGATGGCAGTACTGTTACACTTTATGTGAATGGTTTCCTGATAGGAAGCTCATCAGCATCCGGCACATTTTCCAGCTCGACGGTGCCTTTTGCTATAGGAAAAAGTATTCTTGGAGGATATAATTTTATCTATGGGGGGAGAGTCGATGAAGTATCCGTTTGGGATAAAGCCCTGAGCCAGGGAGAGATACAGGATATGATCGATAATGAATTAACAGGGACTGAAGACAACCTGCAAATGTATTATAAGTTTAACCAGGGTGAGCCTGGTGGTAATAATACATCAATCACCCATCTGTTTTCTATGATAGGAAGCGGCGAGCGTGATGCTGAACTTATGAATTTTGCTTTAACAGGCGAAACATCCAATTTCAACGGAACACTAAATCCCGGATACCAGGCAATATCCTTTCCGCAAATACCAAATCATCTTACAACAGATCCCCCATTCGAGCTTGTAGCTACTTCAACCTCAGGACTGGAAGTGCTCTTTGAAGTGATTTCAGGGCCCGCAACGGTAGATGGTAATTTATGTACCCTTACCGGTGATACAGGGAATGTAATCATTGAAGCCACGCAACCCGGAGATACAGTATATTCTCCGGCAGCTCCTGTAATCAATAGTTTTATGGTCATCGATCCGGCTGCACATGTACCGGATATTGATCCCCGATGCCCGCTGGCAGGAGATGTTTATGTTCCTGAGCTTGGATATATTCAACTGGCTGCCATTGCTACGATTGAATATCCTGACTTGTTTGAGGTTGCCAATGTTCAATTCAGCATCAATGGTCAGACACTCACAGCCACCGACTGGGGTAGTGGCTATTATTCAGGCTGGTGGCCGGTGCCTGCATATGGGAATTATACACTGAGCATTTCAGCCACTTCCAACTATGGTGCAACTGCAACAGAAACGCTAAACATAAATATTGTCGACGAGGTGCAGGACATGGTAGTGCAAGCAGCTGATAATGTGTGGTTAAACACATCAAATAACTCTGTTGTTCTTGATGCCGAACTACCCTCTTATATGGGCGCCTTTGATGAAATTATTGCAAGCCTGGAGGTCAGCTGCCCACCTGGTGGATGTGGAGAATGGGATAGGATAGCAAGTGTAGATGCCAGGGGACATAATGGTGAGTGGGTGGAAATCATCCGGTATATCACACCCTATGGCGTGCCATGCTCACACACCATAGACCTGACTGATTATATGTCGGTTTTACAGGGTAAAGTTGCTTTCAGATTAAATTGCGGTACGCTGGATAATGGTTATTACTATGATCTGACATTTAATTTCAATGAAGGGCCTCCGATGCATAATTACAGTAATATTGATATTATCTGGTGGCAGAATTATCAATTCGGTGATTATGCAAATCTGCAACCTGTAGAAAACATAAATTTTAACTTTCCTGAAAACACCGAAGCTTCAACATTAAAGCTTGTTTCAACGGGCCATGGTTGGGGAGATCTCAATACATCTAATGCTGCTGAATTTTATGAGGCTACCCACCATATCTGGGTTAATAATGAAGAAACCTTTGAGCAATATAACTGGTGGGATTGCAATCCTAACCCTGACGGTTGCCAGCCACAAAACGGCACATGGTTCTATAACCGTGCAGGATGGTGCCCCGGAGCTATTGCACAGTGGTTCGACTATGACCTCACATCATATATCCCGGATGAAAACATTAACCTCGAATATATCTTTTATGAGGATTATGTAGATTATTGCCATCCTAACCATCCTGATTGCATTACTGGTGTGACCTGTGATAATTGTGATGCCGGGTTTAATCCATTTCTGGTGGTAGCATGTAACCTTGTGGTATTTTCCGATACCCCTATTGACAGCGGAGCGATGGTATCGATTGATGAGAATATATATGATATAGAATCATATATCCTCTTATATCCCAACCCCTCCAATGGAATGATGACGCTGGAATTTGAAGGTAAAGTCAACTTTGATAAAGCCATTGTAAGCATCGTTGGATTAACCGGGACCTTGTACGATCAGTTTAATTGGTATGGTGAAACTATCACCATAAACCTCACTGATCTGCCCAAAGGGGTTTACTTCTTAAAGATCAAGACAGATGACGGCATAATAAGTAAAAAGGTTGTTATTCAATAATAAATCAAATGATCAAGAAACAACTGCTGTTCCTTATTGCTGCAGTCATTATCTTCAATGCCTGCAGCA